>JAYTWQ010000032.1:0-3190 GCA_043743355.1 bacterium
AAATTCGGACAAGAAGTCGACAAAAAAGAAGTCTTAAGACTTTATCTCAATTGGGTTTCATTCGGTCGCAACACATATGGTGTACAAGAAGCATCTAGAAGTTATTTTGGTCATACCATAGACGAAAAAGACGAAAAAGGGAACTATAAGCTAACTATTCCAAAAGCTTGTTTCTTGGCTGCAATGTTGCCACAGCCAGAGAGTTTTGCGACTGCTGTGAAAGAAAAATTGGATGGTAAAGATTCAGATCTATTCAAAGAACTTGAAGCCCGAAAAAATAGCTGTATTGACAAACAAACTGAAAAAGAACTGCGAGGTGCTGGTACTGGACTAACGGTAATTGATTCAATAGAAGCAAAAAAACTGAGAGATGAAAAGGTTGAGTTCAAAAAATTTGTCGGAGCTGAACAAAAGTTTGGACATATCAAAGCATTCCTAACTGATGAGTTCAAAAAAATTGATATTTCGGAACAAGATTTGTTTAATAAAGGTCTCAGAATCAAAACAACATTCGATCTCAAAATCCAAGCTGAGATGGAAAACTCTATCAAAAAAGGTGTAACAAATTATATAATTCCAAAAGATGGGAATAATGCAGCGGGAGTAATCCTAGATGGACCTACAGGTCAAATTATTGCAATGGTGGGTTCAGTTGACTTTAATAACAAAGCCATTGAAGGCGAAGTAAACGTAGCAACAGCTCCAAGGCAGCCAGGGTCAAGTATCAAGCCATATGTTTATGCTTCGGCTTTTAATAATGGATTCAATCCAGCAACCATCCTGTTGGATTCCTCAATCGATTTTGGATCTTACAAACCATTGAACTTTGACAAAAAATATTATGGAGCGGTAGCAATAAAATGGGCACTTCAAAATTCGCTAAACATCCCAGCTGTGAAAGCCTTATATTTGTCTGCCAAGGCATCTGAACAGCCAAATGGTCAAAGTGGACTTGATAATTTTTTTAGTTTTACAAATAAATTCGGTCTAGATTTTCCATTGAAAGAAAAAGGTATGTGTGGTATTGGAACAGCTATTGGTGGCTGCGAGATAACACTATTATCACATGCAGGTGGAATTAATACACTTTTACAATCTGGAAAATACAGCCCGCCAACACCATTCTTAGAAATCAAGGACGGTATTGGTGACAAAGAACAGGACCTATATCAGATCGCAACAAAACCCGAAAAAAATCCTTACGCACAAGTCAAAGATGCAGTTGATCCAGCAATAGCTAATCAAGTCGCCTTAGTTATGGCCGATTCATCACTCCGTGCACCATCAATTTGGGGGACTACTTCACAGTATCTAAAGCTCGACGACTGGACGGGCGAAAATTCTGTAGCGTCCAAAACTGGTACAACCAATGACGTCAAAGATATGTGGGTTGTAGGAGGAAGTCCGTATTATACTGTAGTAGTATGGGCTGGTAATACAGATTCAAAACCAATGGATCAGGATGCTAGTTCTTCAGGGGCTGTCGGACCAATTTGGAAAGAAATTATGAAATATTTGCACAAAGATAAGAATAAAAAAGGTTTCTCAAAAGACGGTTTGACTTCAACCAAAATAAATATAGCAGATGGTTTATTATCAGAAAATGGTACTCCAGAACTGTTAACCAAAAAACAAATTGAAGAGCTTACCAAAGTCAAAGAGGCAAAGAAAACAGCCCAAAAAGAAGGAACAAAACCAAGCAAAACTGCAAGTATATTTGAAACCAGAACTCCAATTAATACAACTATAGTAAGGGTTAATTCCGCCGATAATCTTTTGGCTGGAGACGACACACAGGTTCCAGAGAGTTTAATCAAATCTATTACCTGTTCCATAAGTTCATCCGAATTCCCAGCAGCATTCAATTGGAAGAACAGTTATGGAACATATACCAAAAATAACTGTCCAACGGAATATAGCAAAATGAAACAAGAGGACCTTAAAGTCACCGTCACGAGTAATATCAAAAATGCCAATAAAGCACCCGAAGTATTCAATATCAAAGTAAATCCACCTGGAGATTCAATCAAAATAAAAAATATACAAATCAAAATTGATGGTCAATTAGTTGCTCTTTCTAATGATACTGACACTCTTGGCTATGCACCACAAGGTGCTTTTACAGGGAAGAAAACTGTTACTATATCGGTCAAATCAGATCTTTCAGACGAAACATTTGAGTTTAAGGATGTTGAATTCTCAGCAAGTAGTTCCAAGGTTGCAGAAAGTGAATCTTCATCTCAAAAACCTAACACTGTTACAATTAATCAAAGAAACTAAATGACATTTTCTACTCATCAAGACGAGTTAGATTTTCTTGCAAGACTCGGGTTCCCTGTTAACCCTCTCAATGATTACGTCAATGATATACACTCTGCATGGTCAATCTCCCAAAAGATTATTGAAACTAGAAACGGGTTGAATTATCCGATTGACGGATTAGTTGTCAAAATAAATAATAATGAGATCTATGAAAAATTAGGAGTGGTCGGGAAAACTCCTCGAACTTGGTGCGCTATCAAATTCCCAGCAGATGAAGTTACAACCAAAGTATTAGGAATTACCTGGCAAGTTGGTCGAAGCGGGCGGGTGACTCCCGTAGCTGAATTAGAACCTGTACAACTCAATGGAACAACGGTTAAGAGGGCGTCACTTCATAATTACAAAGAAGTAGTCGAATTAGGCTTAGAAATTGGTGATTTGGTTGTGATAAGGAAAGCCGGAGACATAATTCCCGAAGTTTTGAGCGTTGTTAAACTAACCTAAGTTATGCGTAAAAATATTACAAATATTTGATGACTGTCACCCATTGTTAAAGGGGTCAAAACTGAAAGTTTTGGAGGATTTTTACAAATCTTTTTTAACTATAGAAATTCGTTTAGTTTAGCTACTTACAAATTTTATTCTCAACTTGAGTTACTCCTTTCCCACAATTAAAATTTAAGTCGTAATGTGAAAAATGTCCCTCTATTTAGGGGGTGGCAAAACGAAGTTTTGACGAGGGTAGCAAGCAGTTCAATTTGAACAAACTAGAAATTAGAAGTGAGAAGGGACTAAACTACATTAGTTTTAATTTTCTTAATCAAACTCCAAATTTTTAATGGATTTATTTTGACAGTAATTATTTCAAATTCTTCTTTCGTCATGAATATTATCTGAGCAAAATTTGCCTCTTTTAGATTTTTTAATG
>JAYTWQ010000033.1:0-2785 GCA_043743355.1 bacterium
CCATCTATAAAAAATAACCAAAGTGAAGACACTATTTTAGAAAATAGCAACCTATCATCCAAAATTACAATTCCCCAAGTAACAATTCCAGAAAAATCTAGATCTTCAAGTTCTTCAGAATCAATAACCAAAAGTCTTTTCATAGAGACAAAAACCTTCGCAGACAACTCCAAACTTTATGATTTGAAAGGGTTTGACTCATCAAAATTGAAAGATGAGCCGTTGATAACTTTAAAGGATTACTTTCCAAACAGTCAAAATACAACGAATTTGTTCGTCGAAAAAGATTCAAACAAAAGATTCTTAGGATATGGAGCCGTTGATTCCTTTCAATTCGATATAAACAACAAAAAATATAATTTGACAGTGTTTGAGGACGAAACTGGCTTTTCTTCACTAATTTTAACTAACGGAGATTATACCGACCCAAAAAAACTTTATGTCGGATTCGATTATGCGTCAGGCAATTTTGTGCAAAAAAACAACAGTACTAAATTTGTCTTTGACGGAACTTCTGATAACGGTGAAATAAAGAATAGAATAACCAAAACTTTTGATGTAAAGGATATATTTGATTTTAATCCCATAGATTAGTTAGTTACTTTTTTTCTTTTTTTTATGGTTATTATTGTTTAATTTAGACTGACCTGAACGAATTTCTTTGGTTTTTTCCAGATCTACAATTACCTCGCTCGCCTCAACCTCAATCATATTCTCAACAGCATTGATTTCTTTGGCGCTAATTGTTGGATCGGTCTCAAGTGCACTTTCGATCATTTCTTTGACATGTGTTCTGTAGTAATTAGCAATAACATATTGGCGAATTAGTGCCAGTACAGCAACGACAGCAGTATAGATGTTAACACCAGTTGGTATAAAACTGTTAAAAGCCAAGAGTAAAAATGGCGACATCCAAATCCCAATAAACTCCGAGGATTTTTCCATTGTTTCTCGTTGTTGTTTTTTTTCGGGAGCTTCATCAGCTGGAATTGGAACTGGGATTCGAGGTAAAACTTTGAATGTGTACCAACCGAGAGCGAATGTAAAAATAAAACTGATTATCACAAAAATGGGATAGTTCAAGGACGGTGCAGCTATATCGACGAGATTCCCAAAGGCTTTGTGGCTAATATTGGATTGCGTAGTATTGAAAAAACTCTGGTATAATCCAGTTGGGGATTGATTCTCACCAATTGAACGAGAAACCCAATATAAGCCTGTTACCACAAATAACTGTAAAAACAAAAATTTGAAAGTAGAAGAACCATCTAGATTATGTTCTTTATTGAATTCACCCATTTTTTTCATTAGAACTGCAGGATCTTCTTTGTACTGGTCTCTTAGTGTATTCAACTTAGGAGTTAGATACCTCATTTTTTGCGAGTACAAATAACTCTTTCCAATCAAGGGCCATAATGGGAGATTCACCAGAACAGTCAAGATTATAAGGCTGAATCCTGTGTCGTGTGTGAGGTTAAACAAAAGTTGAAGTGCGTTAAGCTGCGGATAAAACACGAATGTCATCCAAATATCGTGAAAAAAGTTCATATTAATAATTACTCTTTCAAATATGATTTTGGTTTGGGATTTGGTCAAGTATTGAGTATGAGACTCGAAGCCCTTTTTATGCACTCGATTGCACACTGTCATCCTGAACTTGTTTCAGAATCTTAAAAACATACACAAATATAAAACCCAATAATTCAGATCAAATATTTTTTGTATTATACTTTTCACACTTAGAATATCGGATTTGCATTTTTATCTTGATTACTCGTTCTCTAGATCCTGAAACAAGTTCAGGATGACAATCGGTGATTTCTAATCCGAGATTTGAAATAAAATCAACTCTTAGATTGCCATTTTAGATCCTGAAACAAGTTCAGTATGACACCCGAAATGTAATTGATCAATCAAGAAATAAAAACAATTTTTTTATTCAACCCACTCGTTAAGATTAGCTACTTGTAACCCCTGCTTGTTGATCTCTTCCTCAAATGCCTTAAGATCCTCCATCATTCTAGGACGAAAATGCATTAGAACAATCTCACCCTTGTTCAGCTTATCACCAACTTGATACCAAATCTTGCCTTCATCTACTCTTGCTTTCCAATTGATTATTGCAATCATACCACAGTCTTTTACAGCTTGTTGCGTATTTTTGTTAAAATTCCCGAATGGTGGTCTGAATAATTTGGGCGTTATTCCAAAGTCTTTTTTGTATGCTTCTTGAGCGGCACAAATTTCTTTTTTTTGGTCTATATATGAAAGCTTGTTAAGGTTTGGATGATTAATTGTGTGGTTGCCAAGTACTGCACCAGATTCGAGAATAGACTTAAAGAAATCAAGATTTTTGTCATAATGTATCTTATTGGGAAACAAAGTGAATGACCAGTTGCGATCCTGAAAAAACTTTAGAACTTCTGGCTTCGTTTCAACACCATCGTCAATCCCTAAGAAGATTATAGGTTTGACAGTCTTTATATTATTAACCAATGGTGCTAATTTTTGGTCACTAATTTTGAATGGTTCTGGCTGAATTTTAATTTTTGGAGCTTTAATTGATGGAGAGTTTGAACTTTGTGAATTTATTTTATTTTGGAGCTTGGGCACTAGATCTATAATTGTGTTTCCCAATAAACTAATACTTTGTGAACTCGAAGATATATAATTATTACCACTAATTAAAGAGTTAATGTCCATTTTTAAGAGGACAAAAACACTAAAGTATGTTACCATTACTGGGTTAAACATTACTTTAACTTAATTATCATGAGTTCAACTT
>JAYTWQ010000034.1:0-4678 GCA_043743355.1 bacterium
AAATCCTACGACAAAAACTACTATTTAATCAACTAATATTGAGTTTCGATATTTGGGTTTAAAAATGCATAACTTGTATATTTACAATGTAAAAGTTGGTTTCAAGTCAAATGATTCTTTTTTGACCGATTTTAGTAGTTCTATAATTACAGAAGTTGTTGTTGGAGTCAAAATACTTGCAGGAACTTCATTAGTAGCATCAGATGTGTATTGTGCAATTGCAAATGTCGGGTTTTGGTTAACAAATTTGGCTTATTCTACGCTCAATTCTTGTGCAACAGATGCAATATCCGAAGTTTCCTACCGAATTACAGAATGCCGTGGAACGACACTTAACTCATGTGGTTCAGAGGGGCTAAAAAGCACAGCAAATAGTGTTTTTTTGCAAGTAACTCGTTTGTAACAATCAATGCACCTTTTGTGATTGGAGATGATGGAATATTTGATAAAGCTGTTTGCTTTGCCACCACTAATTCAAAGATGTTAGTCAATAATCTATGTGTTGATAGTATTGATTCAAAGTTCCTTTACGCTGAGTCCAATTCCATTATTACAATTGATGAAATCAATAACTTCACTCTTTTTGCTCCAACCCCATTTTTGCAATCTGACAAATATTTGGAAGTAAGTGGCGGCAAAATACTCACTCCCAAAAAACAATCTTCATATATAGCTTCAAATAATAATTTTGCAAATAGTATTCAAGCAGTTAACTATAATTCTAGTTATCCAATAGGTAATAATGACTATAATGAGAATCTAAATTTAAATCTAACAAACGAAATCAATAATTTGGTAGGGGCTAACTGGATCAAAGCTCGAATCACATTCCAAGGTAATGACTTTACGGCAACTTCTGGATATGCAGTAATTGATGCCTTTCAGACCAATGGTGTCAAATCATTCGTATTAGGCTCAGTTAATGCTGGAGCAACGATCTCAGGAGACACTCTCAAAATTCCAACAATTGCTATCGCTCAAGGTTCTTGGTACAAAATTCAGAGTATTTATGAAATTACAATTAGTGTTTAAAATATTTTAATTAACTTGCTGAATTTGACAAACAATCATTTCCAAAATTTTTGACAGGATATCTAATTTTAATTTTACTAAAAGGTATGTCAATTAATTTAATCCAAAGCATTGTCCTTGGCACTATCGAAGGTCTAACGGAGTTCCTTCCAATCTCATCAACAGGTCATCTTATAATAGCCCAAAAACTTATGGGATTAACTGAAATCAATGAATTTTTTACAGTTGTCGTTCAATCTGGTGCAATATTAGCTGCCGTTATATATTTTCGAAAGCGAATAGTTAATATTTTTACAAAGCACCAAAAAAGTGTGGTTAATCTAGCTATCGGACTCCTTCCAGCTCTTATCTTAGGTTTTTTGTTCCGCAAATCATTAACATCTTTAGAAAACTCTGTTCCAGCAATAATAACCACAACAATACTCGGAGGGATATTCTTTTATTACATTGAACAAAAATACAAAAATAAAACAAGCAAAACCCTCGAAAATTCTACCAGAAACGATATTCTAACCGTTGGTCTATTCCAAGCATTAGCTTTGATTCCAGGTGTTTCTCGTAGTGGTATTACCATCGCTGGAGGTATTTTTCGTCAGATCAAGATTCAAGATTCTATCGAAATTTCTTTCATAATGGGGATTCCATTGTTGTTAATTGCAACTGCGTACAAGCTTTTGACGGTGAGCAAGGGTATTAGTTCAGAATTACTATTCAATACAGGAGTCGGGACACTTTTTAGCTTTGGAGTTGGAATGTTGGGTATCAAACTCACATTAGGTCTCGTAACAAAATACGGCTTCAAACCATTCATGATATATAGAATTGGACTTGGATTATTTTTGATTGTGGCGTTATCTCAAGGCTGGGTCAAGTAGTTTGAATTTAATTTCGATGAACAATGCATCATAGTAATTATCCCGTGTAGCAATTTGGAACAAATAAAACCTCACTTTAAATAATTTATTAATCATCTATTTTCAGATCCCCAGTCAAGCTGAGAATAACGAGTGAGAAACTGATAGTCTCAAACTTTGAACAAATTTATGGAACAATTAAATCAGTTTGACAATACAAGTCTCGAAGGGTAAGATTATTAAATAAAAGAACAAGAAATGGAAAGCAAAAACCCAAAATTTCCAAAAATTAAAGACTTTGAAATCCACTACCAAAATCAAAAAAAAGTAGATGGTTCAATTTGGTTCTACTTGGATTGGGCAACCCACCATTCTCAGAACTTGCCACAGATTATTCGTGGAGTGTTCAAAAGAATCTGGCTTGAAATTCAATATTTTGTTAGAAAATATATTGTAGTCTTGCTTTTGGTGTCTATCCTTATAGCTTTTTGGGCATTTCAGGGTTTGCAATACACTAAAATTGCAGTCAAAAATATTAATGAAGACAAACTATTCTTTGTACAAAAAATTCGCAATATTATTTCAGAATCTAGGACTAACCAAATTCAAGATCTAAACACTATTCAGATCAAATTAGAAGAGAACTTATCACCACTATCAAAAGGATTATTTTTGGATGGATTTGTCAAAAATGATCTGTCAAAAATGAACGATCTGACCAAAAAGTGGTTAAAATCTATAGATGCCTTGAGCAAATATCAATTGACGAACCAGGGACTGGAGCCAACTTTGTATATTAATAGGACGTTTTCCCAGGATATTAATCTATTTTTGGACGATCTCCCACAGCTTTTGAGCTTAACTAAAGAACTAAAAAATGAATTGTGGTATTATCAAGTAATTGGATCTAACCAAACCAAAAAAATCTTTGAAATTGTTGATGAATTCTTGGACCTAGGTAATATTGTCACGGAAAACAAACTTGGCATCCTCAAAGCACTTGGGCATTTTGAACCCAAAAAAATTGTAATTTTTAACCAGAATACCGGAGAAGCTCGTCCAACTGGTGGCTTCATCGGCTCATATATTCCTATCAATCTGAATCAAGGCAAATTCCAAATCGAGCAAAGTCAATCAATCTATTACATTGATGGCGGACCAAACACAAACGTAATGGCAAACCCTTTAACTTGGTATTATGGCTGGTACGATGGAGCAACTGATGTACATGGAATTAGGAACTCTAATTTTTTTCCGTGCTTTCCTGATACCGCCAAACTATTGGAGCGAGAATTCAGTGACAAACCAAACGGCTTCCCAATTGATGAAGTAATATTTATTACGCCGCAGCTACTACTCGGACTAATCCCAGATTGGCAACAACTAGAAATTGAGGGAGAAACAATACCCAAAAATGCTTTGTTAGACAAAATAGAAAAAGTGACGGCATTAGATGTGGAGGACATCTCAAATCCAAAAAAAGCACTCAGTGGCATTCTTTCTGGAATTTTACAAAGTTTTCCAATTATCCTAAAATCTCAAAACCCAATTGACCTTCTTAACTATTTCCAAGATTCTCTCCAGGCACGCAACTTATCAATCTGGTTCAAGGATCAAGATTCCCAAAACTTACTTTCCAAAACCAAACTAAGTGGTGAAAATACCTGTGCTAACCAAAATAATAGTTCTATTATAGCACCGTTTATAGTCAACCTTTCTGGGGATAAGCGGAATTTAATAACCAAAAACGAATTTGAAATTAACCAAAAAGGTAATCAATTCTATCTCAAATACACTCAATCAATGCCAACCAATGCCCAAGATAGACTCCAAAGATTGTTTGACATCAACAAATCATTTAACTTTGTAGGTATACAAATTCCAGCCAATTCCAAAAATATAAAAATCTCGAGTCCTCAGTCCCTACTCCTGCCATTTGTTAGACCAGGCTACGAGGCTGACTTATCTACTAAAGGGCGTGCCATGCAATACCCAGACGAGGTTAATAAACTCATCAAAACAAGCTTTAATATATATAATGACAAAGGAATTCCTCCAGGATTCTCATACCTTCAGCCCGATGGATCGCAAATTGCGGGGCTCTACATTCGAGATGAATTGGTATCAAGTGTCGAATTCTTGTGGGAAATGCCTAATTCAAAAAATACAGTTTTTTATGGACAACCAGGACTGAACCAACCAAAATTAAAGTTCGGAAACAAATTCCTTGAAGATCCAATCAAAATTCAAAGTGGAGTGAAATTATAATATTATGATTATAGAGTATTTAAAATTTGAAGTCGAAGAAAAATTCATAAAAGACTTTTTGGAAGCCGACAAACTGATTTGGACAAAGTTTTTGAAAGTTCAAAATGGATTCATAAACAAAGAAACTTGGCTAAATCCACAAAATAATAATGAAATAATTTCGGTTATATGGTGGCAATCATTAGAGCAGTGGAAATCAATCTCAAATTTTGAATTAGAATTAATCAATTCCCAGTTCTCCAAAGTGTTCAAATACCCTTTCGGATTGATAGTTTCAAAATACTTTGAATCAGTTGAATAAGTTCCAAAATAATGTTATGCCAATATAGCTCAACCCAACTTAAAATATACATTTGAATATAATAAAATATTATCAAAAGTGTCAAAGTGTCAGCAATGTGGAATTTTAAGATTGGTTTTTTTTAATTTATACTCAATCTATTTTAAATTTCGGATTAGAAATCACCGATTGTCATCCTGAACTTGTTTCAGGATCTAGAGAACGAGTAATTAAGACAAAAATG
>JAYTWQ010000035.1:0-2161 GCA_043743355.1 bacterium
TAATTAAACAAAGATTAGCAACTTAGAATAAAATACACAATACGGATTTTTTGTCTTGTTTCAGACTTTGAAAGAGTTGTTAATCAATATAGAATTATTTTTTAATAAATATGTATTTGTAATTTTGAGTAAATCAATTAACTTTGACAACAGTTTTTTATTTATGATTATTAGGGATATCTTTATAAAAATAAGTGCAATCAAAACATTTTAATTTTTTATGACAATCCATTAAGTAATCATCAATGAAAAAGAAATTAACGACTTGGTATCGCAACTTAAAGCACTAGATGCTTTCAAAAAATTCTATAGTCCAATAGTATCAACGTCAGAAGCAGACGGAAACACAACCACGGGTTTTGACAATTGCCTTGCGTATGAAGAAGAGTTTTTTGCGACTGTTGTGGAATTCAGAACCATGAAATTACTTTCAAGCGTAGCCTGCAAATCTAATCTACCTGAATACAACTTTATGGTTGTAGCAACTTGTTTCAATGATTTTACCACTGATCAATACACCATGACAGGCAACCAAACCAGCATTTGTTACTGGTCGGATGACAAATTTCAAAAAGTCTATTTTCAAACTCCGTCCGAGATTATTGCATAATAAATGATTCAAAAGTCAAGTTTTACTTGAGTTAATTTGAAAGTAGTATGTAGTTTGGCTATATTATTCTAAATTAAATTATACTTTTCACACTTAGAATATCGGATTTGCATTTTTGTCTTGATTACTAGTTCTCTAGATCCTGAAACAAGTTCAGGATGACAATCGGCGATTTCTAATCCAAAATTTAAAATAGATTGAGTATAAATGTTTTAAAGTACTGTAAATCTTTTGGTTAAAATATTGCTAAAATAATTTGATTATTAAAAACAAAATGATAGCAATTTAATTTTACTAACATAACAAAAAACTACCTAATTAGGATGGTAGTAATTTAGTTAATAACAAGATCTTCAAGATCCATATCAACGAACTTAATGTCGGGCATTATAGACGATTCACTTTCTTCAACTGAAGAGTAGGAAGAAGTTTGGTAACTATCTTCTGTTCGTGCTTGATATTCTTGTCGTGGTGGCTTGGTAGAGTTTTCGGGTTCAAGGAAAGTAATTCTGACGTTGAGGTCATTTGCCTTACCAACAGCTTTTAGAATAGTCTTTAGGGCAGTTGCCATAGATCCAGAACGACCAATTACAATCCCCATGTCATTTGCATCGACCTTTACAGTCAGCAAAATTCCTTGTTCATCTTCAATTCTTTCAATAATTACTTTGTCTGGGACGGTAGTCAAATTTGAGAGTATATCTGTTAAAATCTGAACTTCAATGTGGGCTTGTGACATATATTACTTGTGTAAGAATTATTTTTTGGTTACGACTGCCTTAGTTGATTCAACTATATTGTTCTTCTTGAATAGACTCATTACAGAATCTGAAACTTCGACATTTTGTGCCATTAGTTCTTTGATTCGATCAATTTTGAGTACAGTTTCTTTTGAGTCTGGATTATAAAAACCAAGATTTTCAAGACAAAGTTTGTTAACTGCTCTAAATTTTTGGGCTAATACAACTCGGTATTGTTTTGCGTGTTTTCTACCAAATGGTTTGAAACGGATGATTAAACTTCTCATAAATATAATTAATAATTTTAGGCTACTTTTCGTGAATAAAGTTCAACGATATATGGTAATTTAAATTCTTTTGGCAAGTCAGTTTCTAGGGGAAGATTAAGAACTTTGACTGTGAATTTGGAAGATGCGTCAATCCATGTTGGAACTGTATTAGGTACAGAAAGTTTGAAACTAGACCAAAATCCATTAGCTTGCTTGTTCTTTTTGACTTCAATTAATTCTCCAGCTGCAACTTTATAAGATGGAATGTTAACATTCTTTCCGTTGATTTGAAAACTACCATGAGTAACTAATTGTCTTGCTTGGGCTCTAGAGTCAGCTAATCCAGCCTTATATATAACATTGTCTAGTCTTCGTTCAAGGTCCATCAATGCGTTCTGAGCTGTATCACCTTGTTTTTTGAAAGCTTTCTTGAAGACATTAGAAAGTTGCTTTTCTTGAATTCCGTATGAGAATTTTAGGATTTGTTTTTCGATCAATTGTTTTCCATATTCAGAAACTTTTTTGAATTTTTTGGTTCCATG
>JAYTWQ010000036.1:0-4661 GCA_043743355.1 bacterium
ACACTGAACTTGTACCAGATAGTAGATACTGAAGAACAAATCGCAAACGCAGTTTTTGGCACAAAGTAGAATTTCAAATTAAAGTTTAGCTAACCCAATATAAAAATACAATTCACTTCAGTTATCTCCTGTCAAAATGCTTGAGCGAATCATACCTTCTAAACCCAAATATTGAAACTCAATATTAGTTGACCAATAGACAACTTTACTTTTTTTAAGACTTAATTCCGACCGTCATTCTGAACACTGAAACGAATTCAGTATAAACTCCGTGAAGAATCTGTTATGAATAGTAAGGTAAAAATTAACTGTTGAAACTAAACAACCAACAGATCTTTGGGTTTTTAACTAAAGCCTCTGTCAAAGTGGTCAAAGCGTCAACGACGGAGGATTTTATAATTAGTTTTTTTTTAGCTTATTGTACCCAATACATTTAGAATATCGGATTTTATGCTTTTCACAATTAGAATATTGGATTTGCAATTTCATCTTGATTGCTCGTTCTCTAGATCCTGAAACAAGTTCAGGATGACAATCGGTAATTTCTAATCCGAAATTTAAAAAAGATTGAGTATAAATGAAACAGCAACATACTAATTTTGAGATCCCCAGTCAAGCTGAGGATGACGAACGTTGAGTTGTCAATCAAATATTTTGAATATTATGAGTAATAAGTTTAATATCAAGCCGAATCTAACTTTGACACTAAATAAAAAAACACCTCGTCAAAACAACGTTTTGCTACCCATAATAATAAGAATTCCAACACGGTGTAAACTTGGTTTAAATTATTAATGTTTGACATAATTGTAAACAAAATATAACCTAATTCAATGCCACAAAAATACTCTCAAATAACACCTTTTATACATTTGTTAACCAACGATCAAAATAGAGCCAAAACTGAACTTGAGATAGTAATGACCAGCGGAGGTAGTTTTTTTGAATCAAGCAATAACTCAGGCAAAAAACACTTGATGGAACACTGCATCGCATCTCGAACCAAAGGAATGGATTACAAGACCTTTAAAGATTTTCAATTCGCAAACTCAATTGCTATCAATGCTTATACGGGTCCACTTCCTTTAGCCGTCAACGCCACTACTCATAGTTCCAAATTTGAGACGGCTTTTGATTCTTTGGCCGAAATGATTTTTGAACCAACGTTTGACCAGGCAATTCTAGATCAAGAGAAAGAAATTGTGTTACGAGAAATTAGTGAAAGGCGAGGTTCACCTGACTACCAGTTGTATTACTGGACAATGAATCAAATTTTTGCCAAAGGATCGCTCGAAACCCACGAAACGTTAGGAAATGCCGAAATGGTTGCTCAAACCAGCGTTCAGGATTTTTTGGAACTTCACGAACAAAATTTATCAGACAGTCACTTGATTATCAACCTTAGTGGCGGAAGTGTCGAAGAAGATTATGTCCAGAATATAGTCAATAATTACCTAACCCAAAACAATTCAAACATAAAAAATATTTTGGACGCTAAGAATAAAAACGTTGTTAATTATAGACCAAAATCATCACTTGCAAAGTTTGAGTTCTTGCCGTTAGTCCACGAATTAGCTCACGAACAATCCGAAATAACAATATTCCTACCGTGTGAAGTTAGTTTTGAAAATCTACCAGCTACCAAAATCTTCAAAGAACTTTTCTTGAGTTTTTATGGTGTGATATATAGTAGGCTTCGAGACGAACTCGGTTATGTATATGGAATATATGGTAATTTTCGCAACGATTTGCAGATGTTAGAGATTGGAATGTCCTGCGAAATAAAATACATCCAACCAATAGTATCAGAAATCAAACAAATGTTAGGCGATTGGAACAAGTATTTTGATCCCAAAAAGTTCGACGAACTAAAAAGTATCTTAACCATGAAAATCGATATTGCTGGAGACGAACCTAGTCAGGCCAACTCACATACCGAAAAAGTGCTTCGGACCTTTAATCAGGTTGAGTTACATTCCGAGTACGCAAATAGATTAAATGCGGTGCAACCTGGAGATATCCAAAAAATGTACGAAAATATTAAGGATAATTTGGAGAAAATGCAGGTGCTAGCTGTAAGCAAAGATAAAGCTGTTGAAGGTGTAAAATTAACTTAGATCGACCAAATTTATCCATTTGTTAACTCTTAATTTTAAAGTGCAGCTCGTCGCAAAATTGGATGAATAAATGTAAATCCCGCAGATTAGATTATTTATTTTAGCAAATTAATGGTTGAGATCTGTTCCAAATCGAAGTCTACAATTAGTAGGTATACTACATAAAGATTTAAAGAAATAGAAATTCGTATTATTTTTTACAGTTATACAATGCAAATATAAGGAATAATTAACAAATTTCAAAGTCAAAATAAAAACTTTATAACAGTGAACCATTGACAACGTTTTTTGTGATGTTGGCAGCTCCAAGTGTGGATTGAAAATTTCCTTTGCAAACATTACCTGTTACCAAACAACTAGAATCCGCTGCTGCAAAATAAGATATTCCATCTACAATTGACGTAAAAATCTTATTATCTACATTTGTTGAAGTAATATCTGTTTTGATAAGTGTATTGTTTGAAATGATTATATTACTCGCACTTGTACCATTGCTTATATCAATACAAGAGTGTTGACCATATATATTAAAATAGTTTCCAGATACTGTAGAATCACTGCTTATTCTTAAGATGGGAGAATTTGAGCTTCCTGTTATGTAGTTGCCAGTAAAAGTGGTGTCGCTTCCAAAATTCAGATTTATACCATTACTTTTGGCTGAAATATTATTGTTACAGAACAACCCACCTTTTGAAATTACTGATGCTCCGCCGAATCCTATAAACCTTGAATTGGTTACAAAAGTTTTTGAAAGAGAGTAAATACCTGTTTGACCAGATACATTATTTGCACTTGCCCAAAAATTACAAAAATCAATTGATACATCGCTGTTAATATCCATATACACAGAGCAGTCAAATAAATACTCTGTTGTTATTCCTTTTATAAACGAATCTGAACAATTTGTTGTCCATGAAGTGCCCCTAGCTGCACCTGAAAACCAGCAATCTTTGATAGTCAACCCATTAACATTTACAAGATTTAAAAGTGTAAGATTTTTGGAGCTAGTAGTGTAGTTGATTGGCCCTTCAAAATTAATATCACTGATAGTTGTTGCAGGTCCACCACAACGGTAAATTGTCAATAAACTATAGTAGTTTGGTTGAGTGGTGTTGTTGGTGTTAAAATATTGATAATCTTCTTTTGGAGATATTTTTGTTGCATATCTACCAGCGCCAAATATATTTTGCTCTTGACCGTTCATAATCAAGAGACCATTATACCCTCCTCGGTCTGGCTGACTCAAGTTTATCAAATAATCGCCAGCTGGAATAAAAACAGATTTTCCAATGCTAAGAGATCTCATTATGCCAATATAATCCCATGTATCTGTATTAAGAAATGGTTTTGACCTAGGTGGTTGAAATGTACCGTTGTTGTTTGCATAAAAAGGTGAATAACTACTGTTTGTTTTAAATATTGAATTATCCCAGTTGTTCCAATTTTCATTACTTATGTCTATTCCTTGCTCTTCTGGTGTTTTGCCAGAATTATCACCAACCGCTCCATAATCCTTTACATTTATCTCAGATTTGTTGTGGACTTTCCATTCTGTTCCGCTCCATTCATGCCAATTACCAGTCTGAGTATAGAGATAAGTTTTACCTGCATCATCTGCGGTTAGATTAGTTGGTCGATATGAGAATTGATCAAAGGAATTGAAGGCTCCATTGAGTGCAGAGTTGGTTTGGGTAATATTACGATTGAGGATATCTGACCAAGTGTTGGCATCTGATCCTGTGATTGGGAGACGGGCTAAGGGCATATGAGTTTTGGATTATGATATGTCATTTTGATTTACGTTATTTACGACTTTATAATTAGAAATGTTAGTTTGTTGAATGCCTCCAATTGTTGGATGGAATATGTTATTAGAAATAACTAACGAATTAACATTATCTAAAATTAGATCTTTCTGTAACATTGTATTTCTTTCAAATAAGCACGAACTTATTAATATATTTTTACTATTTTGAATTGAAATATAAGAATCTTCAAAACTACAAGAATTTAAAGTGAAATTTTTTCCTTGTTTCGTCGGTGGATTAATTTTTATATTAGAACCTTTAAAAACACAATTGTTAAACTTGGTGTGATCAATATCCACATTATAACCTTCAAAATTTATAAAATCCGTAAAATTTCCATCGTTTGTCGTTCCATCAATTAAGCAATTGCAAAATAAGTTTGTTTTAAAAGTTGAATTTCCTAGGCTGGAGACTAATGAGCCAGTAGAACGAAAGTCTCCATTATAAAAATTGCAATTGGTAAACAGATTATCTTCACATTTACTATCAACTTGTAAGGTTAAAAACTTCTTACATTCAAAAAAAACGCAATTTGATATATAATTTCCAAGAAGTCCTTTTGTAACATTAAAAACTAAAGCACAAAACTCAAATCCGCAGTTGTTGATTGTGACGTCCATAAATACAAAGGCTTCGAAAACTGTACCAAAGTTGAAAAATCTACAACCGTCAAAACGACCTTGCGATAAAATGTATGGCTGTCCTACCTCTCCAGCTTGCATGAAAGTTGTCGTTG
>JAYTWQ010000037.1:0-1921 GCA_043743355.1 bacterium
TTCCCGAATGTAGCCTCGCAACGACAAGCGAAAGATCTGTAATGAATCAATAGCAAAAATAGATCTTTTATAAGTAGTACAGCTAACAGATCTTTCGCTCCTTTTGGTGCTGTGGGCATATCTTGAAACAAGTTCAAGAAGCAACCTGCTGTTCTCAAGATGACAGAGTATATTCTAATATGAAAATTGAAGTAGATCGTTTGTCAAAGTAATAAAGTTGAATTTCGATATTGGGTTTAAAAAGCACTTTATCACAAGAACAAAAACATAAACACTGTTCAAAAATTGAACTAACAGTAATTTGGTTGATTGTATTAGAAATAATGCTTATTCTAATTTGCCCTGCATTCCAACTTGGACATTAACTCTAATAATTTTGATTAGTGTGTTATTTATAGTGACTAAATAAAGACTGTATCGTTCAAAAATATATTTTGCAAATTTCGCCAACGTTTTTAATTAACAAATTTTGGAATATGCAATTCATTGAAATCTGGGTAAAAAATTTATAACAAACAGAAGTTAACAAATATATTCACAAGTGATAGTTTTAGACTTTTTCAAATTATTTTAGTTAATGTCTAAAAAAATTAAATATTTTCAAATAGACTCATTATCCTTTTCATTCTAAAAATGCTATCTGACAGATCAGACATTCCATTGTTAAAAATCTGTTTATCTGAAAAATTACAATATCGAAGAGCATTTGAACTACCTTTTGGATAAACCAAACAAGTCTCGGTGCCATTAATATTTGAGTTAACATATGTCAAATTATTTTTGGAAAAGGATGAGTGTGAAACTGTGGAATCATTACAGTCGTCATTACAAAATGAAAGAACTCGCTGAGAATTAAACCCAAAAGTCAAGATTAAAATTGTAAATATAGAGATAAATGTTGGTAAAAATAAATTTTTCATAAGAATCATAATTAAATATTTAAAGAACTGAACCCATTTAGTAATTCACACTTTTTACATTTTGTCAAGACTAATTTTCAAAAAAAACTTGACAAGAATTCAATAAAACTTTTAGAATAGAGGGAAGAGAAAATCAGCTGTTATCTCTTTACTTTACAAACCTTTTATTTTTTCTTATGTCTAATGCTCTCACGATACCAACCAGAAATAGCAATGTAGTCAAAAAAATTGTAATGGCCGCTATGGGTCTTTTATTAACCTTTTCCTTAGGTACAAGTGTAACAGCTAACGCTGGTGGATATAATTATCAGCAACAACCAAGTGTACAATTTGGAAGCTACAATTCTTATAATTCCAACTATACCTTTGATCAAACAACTAGCATTCATTTTGCTGAGTCTGTAACAAAAACTGATTATTTGAATTATAACTCAAGCCCAAATATCGGCTGTGGATGTAATGGTAATAACCACAACCAAAATCACAGCTATAATCACAACAATTGGAAAAATAATTACTAGAATTGGACTATATCAAAAATTGCCAAAAAAAGAAGTTTACGATCTTCTTTGTTTCTATAAATTATATTGTAGATCAATCCCAAACTAAATAGCCCATCATTGGGCTTGTTTTAGTTGCTAATTCACTCCACCACTGATAACTGTGTCATCGGACAGTCTCATCATAATTACACCTTGAGTTGCACGATTAAGTTGTCTGATATCGTCTGGGCTAATACTTATAGTCGTTCCGCTCTTTGTGGTCAGAATCAAATTAGTTTCTTCTCCGTTCATAATCTGTACAAGTACTGGCTTTCCAGTTTTTTTGGACATGTTCATTGTCTTTACACCTTTTGCTGCACGACTAGTCTTTCGGAACCCTGACAGATGTGTTTGTTTGCCAAAACCATTCTCTGTAATTACCAAAAGTGAAGGGTAAAGTTTGTTGGTTATTTCAGGGATTAAAGCATCGTCTTTAGGTTCTTTTTCATCTTCTTCCGA
>JAYTWQ010000038.1:0-3727 GCA_043743355.1 bacterium
TAGAAAGAGACATAATTACAACACACCTCAAGAGATTTGGGATAATTCAAGTCTTAAACTATAAAGTGTTGCACTTCGGGTTAGAATGTAAGATGATTAATTTGTTCCTATTCCAAAAACTAAACAATACCTATCTTCAAAAAACGAGCCATTACTACAAAACAACTGGCAGATCTTTCGTTTCGTTTGGTGCTGTTGGCATGTCTTGAAGCAAGTTCAAGAAGCAACCCTCTTTTTTCAAGATGACGAAGTGTATTTTAAATCCAAAACAAGTATAGTAACTAGATATTAAACAACCCTTCAATTTCTTTGTCCATCTTTTCAAAGAACACTGACTGATCGTAATTCTTGGCTTGGTCAATACAAGCCTGCTTCATACTCAGTGCTTTTTGTTTGGTAAGTTCTAGGACTGCCTTTGTCAAATCTTGTTGAGTTGGATTCTCTGCAATTATAGTTCCAGTTTGGTTGTCCAGAACTGTGTCAGGCAAAGCTCCTTCGTTAACGCCTATGACAGGTTTTCCGGCTGCCATGATTTCGATCTGGGTTATGCCTGCATCTTCATTAACTGGAATATATATTCCTGCCTTGCACTTTCCAACCAGTTCCGCCAATCGTTCATCGCTCACCAGTCCCTCAAACGATATATTCGAAAGATTACGAGTCTTGATTTCTTTTTCTATCCAGCCCTTGAGCGGACCAGCAGAGCAAATCACTAATTTTTCCTTCGGTAAATTGGCAAAAGTCTCCACAATTAGCTTAATCCTTTTAATTTCTTCTAATCTAGCATAACTAACAAAATAGTCGTCTTGTCCGAGCCACTGGAATCTATTAGTATCGCAAGCTGGATAAATCACCTTTGAATCAATTCCAATATAGGTTTTGAGTCTGTTTTGAATATTTTTGGAATTACTGATAATTAGATCCATTTTGAGGCAATCGTTTCGATATTGAGCAACTACCCATTTTGCAAAAAGTTTGATTATTGGATGTAAAATAGTTGGTTTGGATTCAAGCAGTGTAGGGAGCTGGTCCGTGAACGGTCGTGGAGTTGTATGGCAATACAAGATTTTTTTGGCGTGTTTTATTCTTCCTTGAGCCAACGCAATATTCCCCGAAAAAATCACTATATCGTTCTCGTCTAATTCTTTAATTTTTGATGAAAACAAAAAACCCAATTGCCTTTTGATTTTTCTCCAAATTGGAAAAGTGCTTTCTTGATGTAGGTATTCAAACCTATATTTGGGATCCCAGAGGGACTGCACAAAGCTATCATTCTTTCGTAATTCAGGGTTCCAGTTCTCCAGATCTATTGCTCCAGCATACAAATCAGCGTGGTAATAATCTCTAATTGCAAAAATCAATTTTTCGCCGCCACCTTTGCAATCTGATTTGAAAAAAGCATGCAGTATTCCTACTTTTGGTTTTGTCATTAGTTAATGATTCCAAGGTTGTAGTGTGTTGTCAATTTTGACAATTAGATGTAGTTTTGGCAAGATAAAGTGATGTCAAAGTTCAGTTTCTTAAAAAAAATAATAGGTGAAAAATTAACCAAAAAAGTACGCCCACTGGGTCATGGTATCAAGGGATTGATCGCCTCAGCCAGATTCGGACTCCCTGCCTATAAGATGAACCTAATTGGAATTACAGGAACCAAAGGCAAGACGACTACGACTATGTTCACTGGACGGCTGATGAATCTCAATGGAATCAAAACAGGATATATTAGCACAGGTTCAATCTACAAAGGTGAACTCGGTCCGCAGGTAGATGAAATTAGAGAACTGTTGGAATTCAAAGCCCAAATCCAAGATGTAGATTTTGGGAGAGCAGAATAATTTCTACTTCCCATTAACTTTATATAGATTATTATTGCCTTGTCCAAAGATAAAGACTTCGTTAGTTGGAGAATAATGTACACTTTCACCAGCAATACTGAGATTATCGAACAAGAATTCCACGCTCACTTTGTTCATATCATATTCCATAAACAAATCTTTGGCATCTGGGTCGAACGAACTTGTCTTGATTTCTTTGACAAGGCAAATTAGCTTTTGCTCATCATCTCTAAAGTCGCACCGATTAGCCAGAATCTGACCGCTGGCATTCCGTGCTAATACAGCATCTGTAAAATCTAGTGAGTTGGCGACAGGTTTTGGTTCTCGAAAGTCAATCAAGTTCTGTTCTAGATTAGTCAAGTTATTGGGTTTTTGGAGGACTGTGGTATATAGTAAATAATTCTTGGAAAATTGAATAGATTGCAATTCTGGAAGATAAAACTTGAGTGCTGGTTCAGCGTCGGTTGAATAAATTGAAAGGTTTTTTTGGGCAACTGGATTGACTAGCGAATCCTCATATTTTTGACGACTGAACAGTTTGTATTCAAACAAATATGCTTTTCCAGCCAGAACTCGTAATTCGACTTGATCCATAGAAGCCAATTTTGCTTTGTCTACATTCGTAATACTTTCTACACCGTTGAAACTTAGGTCAAGTGCACTTTTGACGAATATTTTGTCATTTTTATTTTGCAAAAAATAGTATTTGGTGATTTGCTTTGATTCATTATATTCTGGAACAATGCTAAAAATCGTTTCAGGTAATGTCTGAGCTATTCCAGTTTTGGAATCTAAAATATACGAACGATACGGTTGATTGATCAACACCTTATTCTCAGGCAAAATGTATGTTGAATCAGGCAAAAAAGAATCTGAACCTTGGATCAAACCTTTGCTCGAGGTATAATGATATTGCTTGTTGAGAAAGATTATCTCGGAATCTCCAAACTCGATATACGGCGAAATCGCCTTGGCATTACCGATCTGCTCAACTCCGTCAGTCACCCCGAACGATAGTTTTTTTTTGGTGCTAACGCTCGATTGCGAAGCTTGAATTTGCAACTGTTCCTCCAAAGCAATTTTGCGTTCCGCTGCATCCTTGTTGGCATTCAACAAAAGCACGGTCGCCAGAACCAGCCCTAGAACTATGATAAGTGCTAAGAGCGGAAACATTTTACTTCTAAGGATTTTTTCGAGCATTGTTGATAAAATTTTAATTAACTAAAGTACACCCTTTTGGAACGATAGTTTTACCAGCAGTGGCAGTATTCCCAAGATCTAGATCAGCTTCGCTGCAAGGTGCAGTTCCAGACCCTCTTAGTTTGAAAGTTGCTTTTTGTTGTTTGCCGTCCACACTAAAAGAAGTTGTATATAGACCAGAAGTGGCATCTTTGACGATTTTAGAATCGTATTTTAAAATTATCGGGCCTGCAATTTCAGCTGGCTCTTTATATGTTGAGGATACTCCTGCAACTTCTAAAGCATCGATTGTTTTGGTGGGGATTGGAGCGTAACTATCGCATGTTGAGTCAGCAAAAATATTAGTGCATTGGTCATTTTTTGATACTAATTCAATTAATTTCGGTTTGTTCGCTGCAGTTATTTTGGTTACGTCGATTGATCCATCAGTTTTGGTTACGGATTTCAAAATGGGATCTATGTTTCCACCTGTAACAGTTGTAGCGCCTGTTCCACCACCCCCAGCAACAGGAGTCTTGACCGCTCCAGTCTTTGTTCCGCTTGAGATGTAGCTTCGGAATGTGTCTATTGCTGATTGTCCTAATATCTGATTCGAAGTTAGTGTGGCGGGGTTAATTGTCGCTAAAATTGTGCCAAATGAACCTAGGATGAGTCCACCAATTGCCAGACTTTTGATTCGTTCTACAATCTGC
>JAYTWQ010000039.1:0-3178 GCA_043743355.1 bacterium
CGTTGCGAGGCTACATTCGGGAAACCCGAATCAACTTCGAACTTGCTCAAGATGACAATTAGAATTTAGTTAAGAAAACAAGTTTAGAGATAATAAAACTTCTTAATGACAGGCTTAGTTTAAGTTTAGATATTTGGAATTCTAAGTATGGAAAGTATACATACGTATTTTGCAAGAAATAAATTCATTTGATATAATACTAAAATGATCCCTACCAATAATATTTTGAACCTTCACCAAATGTATTTTGAAGGCGAGAGTTTTGTGCAAGAAGACCTTGAAGAAGTCTTGGACTTTTTTGTTACACCGTTTTTGCTCGATCCAACTCCAGACGAATTATTAATTATCACAGGCAAAGGTATTCATTCCAAACATTTTATTAATGGCAAAAACCCACTGAGATATTACACAGAACTTTATCTTAATGAAGTTGGTATCGATTGGCAATATGAAGACGAAAAACACGGTGGAATTGGTGCAATTGTAGCACGGGTTTGATCATTTTTATTCAATTGAAAAATAAAAAAACAGATCAGCCGTTTATTTATTGGTAACTACTAAATTCCCTTTCAAAGTTTTTAATTTTGTTTGCATGATCCCTTTTCCAATTTGTTCCTTTCTCAAATTAATAACACTTTCAACATCGTACTTGTGCATAGCCTTATCTTCCAAAAGCTTAAAAATTGTTAATAACGGAGCGTTAGGATTGTTTAATACATTTATTTTTGTATAGTAATTATTATCTTTAGCAAGAACATCCAAAATTTTAGGTGGGGTTGATGTATTCATGGCAACATCTTGCCTTACGGATTCTTCAGAATCATAAGCCAACTTAGACAGTGTTTCGCTCGATACATTTGAATTTCTAGCGATATTTTTTCTAACAAAATGACCTTTATTTGCACTCAGTTTCATTAGTATTTCAGGTGCGACATTCTGGTTTTTGGCCAAGTCGTCAAGTATATTTTCACTGTTTCCTTCACCAATTTTTAATAACTCGCGTTGAATTTCTAAAGGTAGATTATTAGCGAGAGCCAAGAATTGATAATTCCGTTTGCTTTGGTATATTTTATTAATTGCTTCGACACTTATATCTGGACGATTTACCAAGGCCAGAACAACGCTTGGAGAATCTATTCTTTTGATTAACAAACTTTCTGTTGCTAATTTATTATTTGAAATTCTTGAAAGGACGTCTTCATTTTTATCATTAAACAGTTTTTCAACAATACCCCTTGGTAAATCAACTCTTTTTGCAATTTCCCTACGTACATCATAACTATCGTCAACAAACTTTTCTAATATTTCTAAAGGAAGGTTTGGGTTTTGAGCTAAACTTGCTCTAATTAGAGGATGTGTAGACTTGCTTAATTTATTCATTGCTTCTTGCGATATATTTTGATTTTTAGCTAAATTACTTCTGACATTTACACTTATGTCATTGATCAACAAGTTCTCAAGTTCAATCTGTAGATTTGAGTTCTTGGCAACCTCACCTCTAATTTTCGGATCTTCATCTTTGGCTAATACTTCTAAGGTACTTAACCTTGTTCTTTCACTAGACGCTATTGATTCCTTAAGTGCTGGCAAAATATATGCCACATTCTCACTTGCATAATCCTCGTCAGATAAGATTAGTTGGTCTCGTCTGCATTCAAAAATACACATCAAATCACTTGGTTGGCTTCTAAAGTTCTTAACCTCGGCAATTCTCGGATCTTTGTTGTACCCAAATCCTTCAATATTATTATTTATTTCATACAAAAATCTTAATTCTTCTTTATTTAGTTCTTCACCTTTTTCGTTCTTACTTGAGATTTCGGTCAATTGTTTCATGTCAGCAGATTTTTTTTGATATTTTTCATAGCCACCGAGATCTTTAGCCTTCTCATTCATCACTTGATTTAGTTCTGGTTCTAATTCTTGACCTGGTTGCACACCTCTAATCTCACCGATTTGATTACCACTCATCCTTATTGCAACCCTTGGTTGAGTGTCATTACCATCTTTGTCTTGACTATAAAATACATAAAAATCACCACCCTCAAGTTGGCTTTTTGCAGAGCCACTCGCAGTACACCAACCAGTGCCTTTATTCTTTAATGAATTTTCCAGAAGTTTATAATCGCTTCCTTGATCAAACTTTGTCCAGCTGCCTTTGATATTTTCTTTGTTTTCAACATTGCTTGCCTGGATTTCGTTCAGTTGTTTTTGAACCAGCGGGTACAATTTTTCAAAATTAGCCGTCTTCGATAGTTTGACAAACTCTTCAGTGTTGAATAATTCATCTCCATCCATCTTTTCACCTGACTTTATTAACCGCTCAACAATTCCCAAAGCCTCACTATTAATTTCAGGAAAAGAACTGGTTGTAGACGAACTTCGTTTTTCATATTGCCATTTAGCCTTATCTAATTTGCCCATTTTGGTAATACATCTAGCCACTAGGTACTTGAAAGAATCATCATAAAACGCATCAGGTCCAGCCAAATAATCAATCCAGTTTTCCAGACTAGCTTTTTGACCATCGATTATTTCTGCATTTTTTGTTTCTTTGTATTCTGGGGTAATTGCTATTTGCCCGTGACCTCTGTTAATTGCTATTCTTTGCTCTAGTTCATAAACCGATTCTGGAATCTGACTAGGTTTGATTACAAACTTGTCAAAAGCCCACCGTTTAAAAACCTTTACATCTCTTTCTTTTTCCTCAACAGAATCACCGCGGTCGAATAGTGATTTTATTCTATCGACACGATTTTCTAATATTTTTTCTGGATTAGACAAGGTTTGGTTTGCTCTTTTTCTGATTTCTTTGAGCGCTTCAAGGGTTTCTTGTCGTAGCTCTCCTTTTTTTGATTGCTGTTTGATTCCTTCTATTGTTATTTTTTCTTGAGGTAATTGAAACTTTTTGATAACTGCAGTTTCTAGTAGGGAATTATTTTGTTCAGGCATTTTTGTTTGTTATTTTTCTAAGTATACACATCAATTGTAACTTTGTAAAATACATTCAAACTATTTTAATTTTTGGATTAGAAATAAGCAATTGTCATACTAAGCTTGTTTCAGAATCTAGAGAACGAAGATTCAAGACAAAGTTGCAAATCTAGTATTGTGAATGTGAAAATACTGTTTAACTATACTCACAAAATTATCCTTCCCACAGATTTAAAATTGTATA
>JAYTWQ010000040.1:0-8436 GCA_043743355.1 bacterium
CCATAGTAGTGTTGTTTGTACCTTCAAAAAATATTGCTGCATTGGGCATACTATAAAAATTACATCTTTTGATTCTAGTATCAATAGTAGTCTCAGAGATATAAATTCCACAGCCATTAAATGTTCCTAAATTATCGTTTTGAGCATTGGTTGACCATCCTTGACCATCCCTTGTAAAAATTGTGCTTGATGTCCCAGGATTTGATATCCAAAACTCAAGATCTGTTATACTACATGTTATACTGTTAGATCTATTCGCACCTTGAAAATCTCTAGTGAGTTTGAATATATGTTTATTTTGATTAACAGTCCCACCAATTGTATCCATTATTATTCTAGTTGAGGATACTGTATAGCAAATTTCTGCAGATCCTCTTACATTCAATCCTGTTGGAATAGTAATTGTATCTGTAATCTTGAATGCTCCTGTTGGAAAAAGAACAATCGATGGAGTATATATCGCTCCTATTGGAGGAAATGCCACTTGATTGTACATTTCAGAGGCTTTGTCTACAGCTCTCTGAATTGCCACAGTATCATCCACAACCCCATCACCCACAGCTCCATAGTCTTTAACATTAATCTCAGACTTGTTCTGGACTTTCCATTCTGTACCGCTCCATTCGTGCCAGTTACCTGTCTGTGTATATAGATAAGTTTTGCCTGCATCATCTACTGTAAGATTAGTTGGACGAGCTGAGAATTGGTCAAAAGAATTGAATGCTCCGTTGAGCGCAGAATTGGTTTGAGTAATATTACGGTTGAGGATATCTGACCATGTGTTGGCATCTGATCCTGTGATTGGGAGGCGTGCTAGTGGCATGTGATTTGAGTTAAAATTAGTTTATTGGTTTTGCGGATTTATTGTTGTAAGCTTTGGTTCTTCTTTAGGTTTGGATTTCAGTACTAACTCTTTTACCGTTTTATCTAATTCGGAAGGATTAGAAATTACTTTAAAAACAGCTCCAGCAATAGGTATAAAACCTTCAGTATAAACTTTAAAAGTTCCATTTCCATCAGGATTATAATGAATTCCAGCTTTGTCATTGTTCAGCTCAAGCCTCCATGATTCAGAAACTTTTGAGGTTCAATAGAACTTAACCCTAACCTTTGTTTTCTAAAATTGGTTGGAGTTGGAAGCTCGATTTTGTTATGAATTGAAATAATCGGAATCGGTTCATGAATTGGAGACATTTCTATAGGCATAAATTTTGTTTTGTATTATATTTTTTGGTTTTATAACCATATCCATTATACCCCAACAATTTCTTTTTTGCAAATCATAGCTAATTTACATTCTATAAAAAAAACCACCTTTCGGTGGAATATATTTCTGAGATCTTAAAGACTAATAAGACGTGAATCTGTCGTAATCTACATTAGTTGCCTGAGCGTCGATTTGCTTGAGGGTTTCGATTGCTACAGATACAAGAATAAGTAATGTTGTACCACCTACAATTCCAGTCAAAGTTCCATCTGAATCACCGATCTTTGAACCGAATTCAGATTGGAAAGCAATAGGCAAAAGAGCTATACAGGCAAGAAAGAATGCTCCAACAACATTAATTCTGTTGGTAATGTATTGAAGATAATCAGCAGTGTCTTTACCTGGTTTGAATCCTGGAATATACGCTCCAGACTTTTGTAAGTTCTCCGCAACTTCGTCAGTTTTGAAAGCAATTTCAGAAGTATAAAAATATGTAAAGAAAATAATCAGAATAAAATAGAATAATGTATATGCCAAAATTCCATTCCATCTAAGAACGCCTTTTGGTAGAACTCCAAGATTAGTGCTGGGTAATTCTACAGTTTTGATTCCGTCGAATAATTCATTTTTGATATCTGGGTTAGTAGATAGCGTAAAACCAAAGAGATCTTGTCCTTTACTAAAATCATTCTTTTTGGCAATGTCTAACTCCTCTTTGCTGTTAGTTGTATAGAATCCTAAAAAATTACTTTTTGGTGAACCTGGTAATATTTCTTTTTGTTCACTTGGATTGGAACTCAAGAAAGTCTCAACTGTTTGAGCTGTAGATCGAAGAGATTGAACATTTGCCGTAAAGAAGAATCGTGATAAAATAGTTGGGAACAAGATTAGAGAAACTGCAAAGATGATTGGTAATACTCCAGCAATATTAACTTTGATTGGAAGATCAGCTTGAACAGAGTTCAAAGTTCTTGATTTGCCTTCAGTGTGACCACGTCTCGAATAAATAATAACCATTTTTCTGACCGCATCATTAAAGAAAATAACAAGGAACAAAGTCGCACCAAAAATCAAAACCAGCAAGGCGTCTCTTCGAAGAACATCCCAAGTTGGATTCTCCCACAAAAATGCTTTCCAGGTGTTAAGATTGGTTACTTTAGAAAAATTACCCTGTAGCAAACCTGATTTTTCAAATAGTAATTGCACGTTAGCCCAAAAAATTGGAACAACTTTGGAAAGTTTAGATGGAAGGTTGGCTGCAATACCAGCAAGAATCATAAGAGAAATACCATTCCCCATCTTGTATTCATTAATAATTTCTCCGATCCACATCATTATTATAGATCCACAAGTCATTGATATAATAACAACTGACCACCAACCAAAGCTAGCAAGTGTTAATTCTTTGCCTGCCAAAACTTCTGGAAGTGCTACGACTTTTTGTTCTGTTGGTGAATTAGAAAGGAATTGTAAGATGCCCCATGAATTCAAAGCCGCTACTGGCACTGTCAAATATCTTGTCCATCTGTTAATCTGTTGTTGACCTGCTTCACCACCTTCTTTCCTGAGTTCATTAAGCTTTGGTATAATCACACCAAGAAGCTGCATAACAATGGAAGAAGTAATATATGGTCCAATACCAAGCATTACAAACGAAAGTTTTCCGTAGGAACCTCCAGCAATTGTGTTCAGAAGTCCCAAAAATTGATCTGCATCAATAATAGGTGATAGATCTTTGATTTCGAAAAGCGGAATTGGAATATGTGCAAGAATTCTGGAAGCGATTAAAAGTAGAACGATTTTGATGATCTTAATTCTGAGTTCTGCATCTGTAAGAACTAGTAATATTCGGCGAAACATAATTGTATTGTATTTGAGATAAACTCTAAAATATAGATGGGAAATTGGAATTTTGTCAACTTGACCAAATGATATGCTGCAGTAAAGATTAGCAAATGTTCAAAAAGATGATTCTTCAAGTTGGGATCAAATTCCTGGCAATTGCATGTGGAATATTCATCACTCGGTGGCTCAACAACAGCTTGTCGATTCAAGAGAATGCGGATTATGCAGTGATAGTTTCGTACAACTCAACATTATTATTAATGATCACCTTAGGACTCCCGACCCTTACCCAAAAATTCTATACCAACATAAAAGACAAGAAAATTCTTGCTAATTACTGGGCAACATCAGTATGGATTAGAATCTGCAGTTTTGTGTTGAGTTTATTAATCATTGTTTTGACATTTCAATTAGTTGGAATCAAAGATTTGTTTTTAACTTTAGGGATTTTTACGGCACAATTTATTTTACTTTCAGATCAGGTTTATCGGTCCATCTGCGATGCGGGCAATAGAAGTTGGCAGTTCTCCACAACTGATCTAATTGGTAAAATCTTACTTGTAGCTGGATTATACAGTTCATTTATTTTTTGGAAACCTAATTTGTGGGTTTTTGCAGTTTTATCAATTTTAGCTTATTCGATTTGTATTATTATCGACGCAATTTGGCAAAAAAAAGATACAACCTTTGGCAAGTTTGACATGTCTATTATAAGGTCTGAAATTGGAGCAATCGGATTCCTCTCGCTTTCTGATGTTATAAACGGGCTTTATTCCAAAACTGATATTCTATTCCTCAAAAATACACTTGTAAACAATATTGATTTGGTTAGCTACTCTAACGGTTACAAGCTTTTTGAAATTGCAACAATTGTTTCGGGTCTTACCATGCCAGTGCTTGGCTCAAAATTGATTCAAAAATTGAATGTGGACAAATCTTCTCGAGCAGAATTACCCAAATATTATGTGCTTGTTACTTTGGTAGGAATCGTTGTTGGTCTCGCAACCTTTGTTCTATCAAGATTAGCGACACAAATAATCGACCCAAGCGGAAAGTACATTCAAACGGAAAATGTTTTGAAATTGTTATGTATTGTTGTTGCAATCATATTCCCTACTCTACTTTCAAGTGATTTACTAAACCTTTCTGGTCTTGAAAAAAAACAATTCTGGTCAAAAGTTATTACAGGTGTGGTGGCGATTATTAGTTATCTAACTTTGATCCCTTTGTTTGGAATTTGGGGTGCTGGTTATGCTACAATCATTTTCTTTGCAATTGAGTGTATAGTTAAAGGATATCTAGTATGGAAGTATGTAAAATAGTTATTATAATCTAATATTAAAATTTCTGATTGACAACTTAACACTCGTCATCCTCAGCTCAACACTCGTCATCCTCAGCTTGACTGGGGATCTCAAAATTGATACTTTGTTGTTTTATACTCGAAACAGTACCAACTTTGATATAATTAAAGTTACCCTCGTCAAAACTTTGTTTTGCCACTCCTTAGATAGGGAGAATTTTAATTTTGATGTAAAAATTGATTAGAGATTGGGTATATTTAAAATCTAATATTCTAAGCACAAAGAGTATAAAAACAATTCTTAACATGACAAGAAGCCAAAATTCAATAAGAGTTATCAGATGACAGAAAAACCAAAATTGTATTCCACAAAAGTCCCAAAACCACTCGACAAAGCAAGAATTGATATTGTGCTAGTCAATCTTTTCCAAGATATTAGCCGTGGTAAAATCCGTAAATTCATCGACGACGGTAATGTTTTTTTGAACAAAAAGAGAATCTGGATTGCCAAATATGAAGTTGCAACTGGAGATTTGATCGAAATCAACCTAGAACAAGGTGACAAATCAAAATATGAGTTTAATCAAAAGAATGTTCTGTATGACGACGAGAATTTTTTGGTTTTGAACAAGCCTGCTGGGGTTTTGGTCGAAGATTCAAAGAAGAACTTTCCAATTTTCAAGATTCTCAAAAAACTTAATCAGAATTACGAACAGCAAGAATTTTTTGCGGTGAATAGACTGGATAAAGAAACTAGCGGATTAATGCTGGTAGCTAAAAGATTGGATGTACAGGCAGATCTGCTCAGTCTTTGGGCAAACAAAAAAATCGAAAAAATATATCAGGCGTTAGTTCTCAATGTTCCCAAAAAATTGATTGGTAATATTAACACCAATATCGGACAAAACTCTGGGCATGTCGCATTCGGACCAAAGAAGGAAAGCAAATTCGAGGGTGGCAAAACTGCCTTAACAAGTTATAAAGTTCTAGCGGTTCTGAACAAAGGTGCAGCGTCAATTATGTCAATCGAACCCAAAACTGGTCGCTCTCACCAAATCAGAATTCACCTTGCATCGATAGGCTGTCCAATATTAGGTGACAAAATCTACGGATCAAAATATAAAGCTAATAGTTTTTTCTTGACTGCCAACAGGCAAATGCTCCACGCTAGTCAATTAATCTTTGAGTTGTATGGTGTCAAATATAACTTTCACGCCCCTGCCCCAACAGACTTCAACCAAACCACAAAATTCTTAAAATCAGCAAAAACTGATACTAAAATTCCAGTTAGTAAAAGAAAAATTGCCCAACCAAAAAAAGATAAACTACGACCTACAAAGCGGCGAAAACAAGGTGAGACGGCAATGAGAGACAAGATTTTTAGTAATAAGATAAAGAGAGGGTAATTTTAGTCATCTAAAAGTGATTTGAGTTTCTTTACCGATTCAAATTGTTGTTGTGTGTTTTGATCCATTGCGTCAAATCTGGAGCAGTCAAGCAATCCAACGAACCATCATTTAAGGCTATTTTAGATTTTATGCCAACGGCATTTATTCCAAATTGTGATAATTGTTGAGAGAAATTATTTGATGCTTGGGTAGAATATTTTTCAAGTACTTCAAATATTTCGTTTCCTGAACTTCCAAAAAATTGTTGAAATGAAGGCTCTGTGTAAATATATTTTCCATTATCATAAATTCCATTTAGCATTATACTATTTATTTTCAAATTTCTATTTTCGAGTTCAAATTGGAGATTAGAATCAGCAAGAATTACTTTATAACCAAGTTGTTCAAAAATAGTTTTATTATGGATTACACTTTGATGTTGGCTTGCAGCGATTAATAAATCACTTGAAACAAACACTTTAGGATCGAGTCCAGCCTTTGATCTTATTTTATTAATTTCTTCACTGAGTAGTTTAATTGTTTTTTGAGTATTTGAATAATCAGGCAAGATTATCAACCCTTTTAATTTTGGATCTATATTCGTAAACTCCCTTGGGAAAACTCTCATTCCTTCATCAAGATGAAACAGCGTCGATTCAATCGGTATTATTTCAAAGTCTTTAGGTAGTCTCAAGTCAGTTTTGAGCAGATCGATACATCTTGAAATAACTAAACCAGAATCAACACCTTGTGGAATACCAGATTTTTTTTTGATACTATTCAGCCCTTCATTTCTAATACCTAATTTATATTTCTTTTGTGAAGAGTCAATAGGAGTTTTCAAAACTCGGGGAATCATTTCAATAAATGTATTAAGTCCGACATAAACTTTTTTGTTATTTATGTCAGTGACCATATCTCCCCCATCATAATTCCAAAACTCTGCTTTTCTAACTTTGAACTCAGGTTTGGATCCAAAATAGTTCTCACAAAATCTTACACGAGCTTCTTTTATTCTATTCGAGTCTTTAACATTTGCCAGAATAACTTCTTGAAATAATTTGCCGTTTGCATCCTTGCCAACACTATGTATCGCACAATCCTCCAACCATTTTACATCAGATGATGAATCACCTTCAACCAATTCTGTTTTAACACCCAATGCATTTAACTGTTCTTTAATTGAAATTATTATTTTAGTTTCAGAAGATTTATAATTAGATACATTATTCATGCCCAATAGGTATTTTGAGCCATTTGGTAACTCTCCTATTTCAGGAATTGGAACTGACTCTCTGGGTTGAAGTGATTTGAATATATTTTCAAGATTTTTTCGATTTGACTCTAATTTTGTTGTTGATTCCGAAGTTTGAAATTTCTCAGTTTCTTGTCCATTTACAATTCTTGGCAAAGCAACTAAAGACTGCAAGGTGAATAATCCTATGGCAAGAAATTTTGCAGCACTACCTTTTTTTATTTCTAAATTTTTACTTTCTAAACTAGTTTTTATTTTTTCCATTTAATTATTGTACATTACAAAATGAGTACAGGCAAATTTTACTCATCCAACAAATCTCTAACCCAATCCAATGTTCCAGAGTAGCTTTTTTCATACTCTCGAGGCAAACTAAAATCCAAATTAATGATTCGTTTCCAGACCGCCTGAATTAACTTCTCTAATTTGTGCAATTCTAGTTCATCTAACTGCAAATCCAAAATTGGAATATAATTGTATCTATGAACATCATTGACATTAGGGAATTCTAGTCGACCAGTTTTGACTTTTTGATTAAGATATTGACCAGAATTTTCGACTAATAATTTGTAGAATAATAATTGATTTTGGTGTTTGTGGAAAGAATAATTTTTGTAATCTCCAATCTTAAGACCATCTTTACTAGATCGCTTGACTACTTCCCATTCTGTCAGTGGTTTGCCAGTTTTGTAATCTACAACTGTAATGTCTGAACCATCAAAAACCATTTTGTCAATATTCCCAGATAATAAAGCGTCGCCAATTTTGATATTCTTGAATTGCCTTTCCACCTCGAATTTGGATTCGATATTCCGCATTGGCCAATACTCAGACAGATTAACTTTGCCACGCTCAAGCATATCTTGATAGTCTTTTTGGAGTAATTTTTGGTTAATCAAACTCAGCTCAAATTTGTAAAGCAAATCTTCAATTGAAATTTTGATTCCAGTTTTTTTGAAAATGTTATATGCTTCGCAAAGTGCGTTGTGAACCGCTGTTCCATAACCAGCAGAGCGATCTTTGGATTGCGGGAACCTGAGCAAATTCATTTCGAGGAACTTCTTCGGACCGCCATTTTCCATATCCAAAAAGTTATTAAGATGTGTTACAGAAAGTGAATAATTATCAAGCAGTGAAAACAAATGCTGTTTTTCGGAATCTATTACTTGGATTGATTTGGATTCTGGAGTAATAATCAAATTTAGTGCTTTGAGCTTGAGAGCGGAATCACTTAGGTTACTTTGTGAAGTCAAAAACTCTTCAGGAATATCAGCCAAAAATCCTAGTTCATTAGATTTGCCACCATCTTCAGCAGTATCTGCAAAAGTCAAATACAAATGCTTTTTGGCTCTAGTGATCGCAACATAAAAAAGTCTAAGATAATCATTGGAATCTTCAAGGAGAGGTTCAAGGTGCAAATGAGACGGAATAATATCAC
>JAYTWQ010000041.1:0-8437 GCA_043743355.1 bacterium
GAAATATCTCCATTGACAGAGTTCTATCCAGCCGATTCCTCGCATGATGATTTTTTTAGACGTAACCCAAACCATCCTTACTGTCAATTGGTAATCAACCTAAAACTCAAAAAACTCAAAAACATTCTAGAAATTATCAATAATTCTTGACAAAAGCATAGATTCTTGAGAAACTTCACAAAGTGCCGTCGTAGCTCAGTTGGTAGAGCACTTCATTGGTAATGAAGAGGTCGCCAGTTCAAATCCGGTCGTCGGCTCCATCTAATAATATTACAAACCTTTTTTAGAGTCTTTCTTGTTGAAGAGGTTTTTTAAATCTAAATATAGAAACTCAACTTTATCAATGTCACAAATGATTTAATTTAATTCTTGGATTAGAATATACTCCGTCATCTTGAGCGTAGCGAAAGATCTGTTAGCTGTACTATTTATAAAAGGTCTATTTTTGCTATTGATTCATTACAGATCTTTCGCTTTGTTCAAGATGACGGTTAGAATTTAGTAAAAATTCAAATTTAGAGATAACAAAACTGCTTGATACAGGCTTAGTTTGAGTTTTGATATTGGGTTTTTCAATTAAAATAGTCTATTTTTGGACCCCCAGTGATGCTAATGCTGATGAATGATCATTAACTTGAGCACATTTTCAAAACTTGAATTTTTATCGGACGATTCTGCTTCTGATATTCTGGAGGTGTTTTGCATTGGAAGTTTGTAAGTTGAGTTCTTCGTCCATTGATTCTATTGCGTGCAGTACAGTGCTATGGTTTTTTGCAAAAATTTTGCCGATTGATGTTAGCGTGTAGCCAAGATCATTCTTCATAATATGCATAATTATTCGCCTTGCATTAACGACAATTTTTTCACGGTTCTTTGCAAGAATTATACCTTTATCAATATCAAAATAATTACTAACCGTTCCAATAATCTCTTCAGAGCTATAATTAGTTTTGGACACATCTATGCTAACCAAAGAAGTGTATTCAAAACCACCTAACAATTGCAATAGTTCTACATCATCAAAAGGTTTGTTGGGTAACAATTGTGTTCTAGCTTGAATTCTATTGAGAACTCCTTCCATATCGCGATAATTAGTGTTAATCTTTTCTGCAATTATATTAATCTGGGATTCATTCAGTGGTAATCCTAAGTTGGCCGCTTTGAATTTCATAACAGTCTGCCTCTCCTCAAAATTTGGCTTGGAAATGTCCACGACGATTCCCCATTCGAATCTAGAAATCAATCTTCCTTCCATTCCACCTAACGATTTTGGGTGTTTGTCAGAGGTTATTACAATTTGTTTGTTGTTTTGTTTGAGGATATTAAAAATATGGAAAAATGCTTCTTGAGTTCCTTCTTTGCCAGCAATGAATTGAATATCATCTATTAGAAGCAGATCGACATTCCTATAAAAATCATTAAAATCCCGCATTTGGCGACTTCTAACTGCATCTATATATTGAGTTGTAAAACTTTCCGCTGTAATATATTTGATATTAAAATTCGGATGTAATTCAAGTGTTTTTTGTCCGATTGCATTGAGAAGATGGGTTTTGCCAAGTCCAACGCCTGAGTGAATAAAAATAGGGTTGTATTGCGTTCCAGGTTCTTTACAAATTACTTTGGCAATTGTAGATATTAATTCGTTGCTGCCAGTAATAACAAAGTTTTCAAAATTATATTTGGGATTAAGATTATTGAGGTTTCGGCGTGGTGTAGTTGGCGTAACTAACTTTATTTTTGGCAAAGAATCAGTCGAATTGTTCTCTGTATCAAAAGAAATTTGATTTTCGTTATTTTCTAATTTTCTGTTTATTTTTGGTGCTTTTTCTACAATTTCAAAACTAATTTTTTCAACTCTAGGATAGTAGTTTTTGACGGATTCTATTAGTTGATTGTGATATTTGTCTTCAATGTATTTTTGGGCAAATTTGGAAAAGGTATTAAGAACGATTTTTTGTCCATGATCGGTGACACGAACAAAGCCTAGTTGGCTAAACCAGGCATTATAGTGACTTCCTTGAATCTTGGATTCGAGACTAGAAAGCACTAAATTCCAATAATCGAATTTTGCAGACACGTTATATTAGTTTGCAGAAAAAATATATGATTGTCAAACAACAAGATATGTGTAGTAATATTGGCAAATACCACTGTATTTAGTGTTTTTCAATCAAAAAATATTCATGATTTACATACATTTAGGGTCTCAAAAAAATCCAAAACAAAAAAAGCTTTGACAAGAAACTATATCCAGTTCATTAAACAAATAAGAAAATTAAATTCCTAAATCTTTATCAAAAAATAATATTATTATGTCCGACGAAAACCAAATCAAAAAAGAAGCCGTTGTAGAAGTGATTCAAGATGTAAAATCTGAAAACTACAAAGCCGCAGCTGATTCATCACTAAATTCAGTAACCAATTTCTTTGAAGAACTCTTTAACAAAAAACTACCAAAAATGCCAAAAGGTTTCTTGGATTTTATGGTTCAAAATATGCCAATCTTTAATATAATTGGAATGGTCTGGAAAGGGTTTTTGATTCTTACAGGAGCCCTTACTTTTTTAGCTAGCTTTGCTTTAATATTCTTTTCTCCTACTTCGCTCACAATCATTTCTGTATTATCTGCATTAATTGGAGTTGTAGGTTCGTCAATTGCATTTTACTTTGCAATTAAAGCACATTCTGGGCTAGAACCAAAAAAAACAGTTGGCTGGAATAATCTTTATCATGGCTGGATAGTCGCAATTATCTTTGGAATTCTAACGACTGCAACAAGCTTTGGAAACGCATTGAATTTTAGTAACGATTATGGAGCAGTTGCTGGTGCGGCTTCAAGTGTTATTCTTCCTGTAGTAATTAGTTCTATCGTTGCTTCCATTTTGTTTTCATTAGCATTAGACGCTCTTATTTTGTATGTACTCTTCCAAATTCGAAATCGATATAATAACAAATAAATTAGCTTTGTCATCATTTTTTTAACTAACCTTGTGTTCAAGTTATATAAAAGCTTTTTTTTTTGTTATCTGACTCAATTACTTTCGAAGTTTGAGCAAGTAAGTCTCTGCGAAGTATTTAAATGAAGAGAATTCAATTTTAAAAGTTATTATTAATTTATTATTCCTTTTTGGGAATTTTTTTTGGCAAGAAAGAATATAGGTTGACAAATTATTACATTTTGAATTTAATAAAGTCTCTTATCAAATTATTTATTTATCCAATATCTTATGTTCGACGGAATCAAAAACACAGCAAACATGTTAGGGCAAGCCAACAAAATGAAACAGCAACAAGCAAAGCTTCAGACAATGCTTCAAGGAATCCGTGTAAGTGGTATTTCCAAGAATGGAAAGGCAACCGTCACCGTAACTGGAGAACAAAAGATAGTGGATGTCAAAATAGATCCATCGTTGATTAAGTTTGTTTATGAGAATTTTATTATGTCTGATGATGCGGACACTCAGAATCGAGGTCAGGCAATGATTACAACTAATATTATGGAAGCTAGCAACGACGCAATTTCCAAGGTTCAGGTCGAAATGGTCAAGAAGATGCAGGAGGGCAATGGCATGAATGATCTAATGGATATGTTCAAAGGAATGCAATAGGTTCCAAAACTTACTAAGCTATTTTTTTAATTGGATTTATTTTACAAATTATCTAAATTCCATTTTTTGAAAAAACAATCCTTTCTAGTGGTTCATAAAATAAATAATGAAACTGAATTTGAACCTTTCAAAGAGTGCTTTACTGGGACAGTTTTAACTGAGTTAATTTTAATAAACTTTAAACTGTTTGTTTGTTCTTGGTCTAATTGACAAAATATATTATAGGAATTATATTCATTATCATTATGTCCACAAATGAATCAAAATCATTACAGATTGGTGCAAAAACTCCAGATTTTACTGCGACTGTTCAGAACCCAGATGGGTCAACTACAATAGTCACCCTTTCCAATATTCTGAGAGAAGGCAAAAAAGTACTTTTGATTTTCTATCCTGGAGATGATACTCCAGGTTGTACTGCACAATTATGTGGTGTCCGAGATGTGTATTCGACATACCAGAAGCTTGGAGTTACGGTTCTTGGAATCAATCCTGCGAGTGCAGAGTCCCATTTGAAATTCATTAACAAGTTTGATTATCCATTTGGAATAATTGTTGATGAAGATAAATCAATACGAGTCAAGTTCGGAGCTGTTGGATCATTTTTTGGCAAGCCTACTACTCGCCGATCAGTTTTTTTGATTGATTCTGATGGTACTTGTATATATAGGTTTTTTGGTCAACATGATAACGAAAAGATTTTTAAAGTTTTGGAAGAAGCCAAATAGAGATTGACATTTTGCGTAATTTTGCTTTTGCTGAATAAGGTTTATAAAAATTAAAAATATATATGTTAGATTTTTCAGATATCAAGTTAGGCAAAGTAGTAGTTTATAACAACCAACCGTGTGTTGTTACAAAATGTGAATTCATGAAGTGCCAGATGCGAAAGCCAACCAAAAAATGTGTGATGAAAAGTCTTACCTCAGGTTCTGCACTACAATACACCTATAAGACCAATGATTCAGTAGAAGAAGCCGAGATTAGAAGAGAAAAAGCCACATTCCTATATCAAACTGGAGAAGAACTGAGCTTCATGTTGTCTGACACATATGAAACAATAGAAATGCCAGCTGATGTACTAGATGACAAGGTTGGATATCTCAAAGATGGAGTTGAAGTCGAGATTTTGTATTATAATGACAACCCGATTTCGGTTGATTTGCCTATCAAAATAAGCTATCTCGTTACTGATACTGTTGATGTAGTAAAAGGTAACACGGTTAGTAACGTAATGAAGGATGCAACAATTGAAACTGGAATGGTAGTCAAAGTTCCTCAATTCATTAAGATTGGCGAAAAAATTATCATGAACACTGTCGAAGATGAGTTTGCTGAAAGAGATAACATGAAGTAGATTGTTGTAGAAAAAATAATATAGTGTCATTGTGAGTGTTGCAAAAATCCGCTCAATCACGAAGCTATATTAACCTAAGTTATGAGTAAAATATTTTTTTGTTCTGTGAATAGTACTACTATTTAATTCTATTAATTTTTACAGTCAATTTTTGATTGAATCCCCCGAAGCTAAAGCTTCGACCCCTTTGACAAGGGGTGATCGACACTGATATTTAGTTTGAATAAATTTACTCACAACATAAGTTATATTTAAAGAACAAGACAACCCCGAAGACTATGTCTTCACCCCTTAAGAAGGGGTATTTTTAACATTATTTTTATAGTTTTAATTTTATGAACAACTTTAGCCAAAATTTATACTCAAATAATCAACCTTTTTTTATTTTGGCTCCGATGGAAGATGTTACAGATATTGTCTTTCGTGGTATTATTCGCAAATATAACTCCGCTAAATATGTTTATTCAAAATTAGGTATAAACCTTAATATTAGAACTAACCCAGAATTACTTTTTACAGAATTTACTAATTGTGATGGAATCTGTAGTGTTGGACAAGGTAGAGTGATTCACCGACTCAAATACGATCCAGGTGAACGACCAATTATTGCTCAGATCTGGGGTCGAACACCTCAGAACTATTATGAAACTACCAAACTTTGTCTTGAGTTAGGATTCGATGGAATAGATATCAACATGGGTTGTCCCGAAAAAAACGTAATCAAACAAGGTTGTTGCTCTGCACTTATTAACAACAAAGAACTTGCCAAAGAAATAATCGATGCCGTCAAAAAAGCAACCGGAGGTAAAATACCCGTGAGTGTCAAAACTCGAATTGGTTTCAAATTAATTCAGACTCAAGAGTGGTTTGACTTTTTGCTCGATCAAGATTTGGATGCTATAACAGTTCACGGTCGTACGGTAGCACACGATGAATTAGCGGCCAATTGGACCGAGATCACAAAAGTCGTAGACATGAATAGAAAAAGGGTTCTTGAAAAAGTTAAAAAAAATTGGTTAGATGAGATAAATAATTTGTAAAAAAACAGTTTGACATTTGAAAAAAAGTGTGCTAATAATAAGTATCTTATGAAGAAATTTTTATCAATACTAATGATTTTTACGATCGTTTTTGCCCTCAGTTCAGTTACAATATATTCCGCAAATAGCCTCAAACCAGCTGCTGAAATCAAATCCAATACTCCAAATATTACAATCAATTCAATTGAAATGAAAAACCAAAAGCTCCAATACGCTACAATCAAAAAAATCGACGATCTGTATTCCAAGATGCAACAAACTCCTATTGTCGAAAGTAATTACGCTCCAGATCTATGTACCAAGAACAAAAATGCGTATGTGATGGGTCACTCCGAACCAAGTTATTTTGGAGAAAAAGGCAATGGACTTTATGCTTTTAGTAGATTAGAAGAAGTTGAAATCGGTGATGTTATAACTGTTACCAATATTCAAGGACAAGAATGTAGCTACAAAGCAACAGGTTGGGACTTTGTAAGGACTGACAGCCAAGACCAAATAACTCGAGAGCAGTTCAACAAATTATTCTACCCAAAAAACGGTGGCAAATCTACTTTGACTTTACAAACTTGTCAAAAAGGTTCTAGTACCGTTCGACTGATACTTCGGGCTGAGATGATTTAGGATTATATTGACCAGAATATTAGTGACAAGCAGCTCAAGAGTTTATTCATTTATAAAATCATCAACTGTGGTAATTTTATAAATTCATGTATAGATGTAACTTGAAAAGTTGATTGGTTAAGAAAATCAACAGTTGCTAAAAATGCGGATTGCTCAATTCGTAAAATATCACCTGATGCAAGTGTGTTTATAATAGCGTTTCCAATACCTTTAAAAGAGATTGCAATAAACAAGTTTCCAGGTGGCAAGAGACAAGAATTATTTAAAGTTAACCTCAATTGTTTTTTTGCTATATTAAACGATTTTATTAAATCATCTTCGTAAAATGATCTGGTAATTGAACCTAAATAAGTTTCGTAAATACCGATTGAAACGACTTGAGATATGTCATTAGGCATAGTTAAATAAATATCTTTACATAAAATATTTGAACAATTTTTAAATGGAACGAATAAAACTTCTGATAAGATTGATGGAACATTAAGATTCTTGAAGTCAACAAAATCTCCAAAAAACTTATCTGGCAGGTTGGACTTGTTACCCAAAAAATTATTTGAAGTATATTTACCAGAGCCACTAAACTGAAATACTTTATCAGATTTAAAATTACCACACTCACCCTCAATTGAAACTTTTGCAAAATTTGTACCATTCAGATATTCAGTTGAATAAACACTATTATTTTCAAAAATTAAACCGAAGCAGTTTTCTACAGCTAATGGCGACTTTATATTACTTTGATTTAACCAAAACCAATTATTTTGTATACTTATTTTAGAAGATCCATAAGCGTTTGAACTACTTATAATTATTTCTGCACCATTTTTTGAGGATGAATTAAGTACTGCTGGGCCTTCTAAATTAATATACTGACCAGAACAATTGCCTTCTGTGTAATTCCCAACGATATTTACAACCTGCAAATTTTTACCAACTATAGCACTTTCTTTGCAGCTCTGAATTGTATTTTCAGATATTGTAAATCCTTGTGCAAAAAGTGTTGGTTCAATGTTGTTCAAGCCAAACAGATTCCATCCAAAGTAAATTCCAATATTACAATTATAAAAATCGGATTTGGTTATTGTTCCTATTGTAGTGTTATCCCACAAAATCCCGTATGTACAATTTTTTATTGCGCAATTTGTAATTGTAACTGTCCAACTATTTGATAAATGTATCCCGCACTCAAAACCTTCTATTATAATGTTCTTAATTTCACCTTTATAATATTTAAAACCTTTAATAGCACAAGAATTATTCGTAGATCCACCCTTGCAAACAAATCTTAAATCCCTAAAACTTGCATACTCGTTGTCTGCGCCGAAGTTAAATACACCAGCTTTTATTATACCTCCAAAACCGTCGGCAATAGAACTCGTGTTTGGTGGTGGATAATATTCCAAAATTGAACTGTACCCACAACCGAAATATACCCCACCTGAGCCTGAACCGTCGACAGTCAAATTAAGTGGTTGTGTAATCTTGTAATTACCTTGAGGAAAATAGAGAGAGGGTCTTTTCAAAGCTATTTTGTTTAGTAAACTTTGCACCGCAACAGTATCATCCGCAACCCCATCCCCAACAGCTCCATAATCTTTGACATTAATCTCAGACTTATTCTGAACTCTCCACTCACTCCCACTCCATTCGTGCCAGTTACCTGTCTGGGTATAGAGATAAGTTCGACCCACGCGACCTGGGCACTCGACGGCGATGAAGCGCTGGCGCAGGCCGAAGCGTCGCAGGCGCGTTGGCTGAAAGGCGCGCCGCAAGGGGCGCTCGACGGCGTGCCGGTCACGATCAAGGAA
>JAYTWQ010000042.1:0-6361 GCA_043743355.1 bacterium
ATTCTGACATTGTGTCACCGTCACCTTTGAGGTGTTTGTTGCTAGGTATATTCATTGTTGTGGTGCAATAAACCCCTTTTGGGAAATAAATTACATCAAAATTATTAATACAACTTTGTATAGCTAAAGTATCATCCACAACCCCATCTCCAATAGCACCATAATCTTTAACATTAATCTCAGACTTGTTCTGGACTTTCCATTCACTTCCACTCCATTCGTGCCAGTTACCAGTCTGCGTGTAGAGATAAGTTTTGCCTGCATCGTCTGCTGACAGATTGGTTGGTCGTTGTGAGAATTGGTCAAAGCTGTTGAAAGCTCCATTGAGTGCAGAATTGGTTTGAGTAATATTACGATTAAGGATATCTGACCAGGTATTGGCATCTGATCCTGTGATTGGAAGGCGGGCTAGGGGCATTTTTTGTAAGTTAAATTGTTTTAATTAAACTTTATATTTTTATTTTACGCAACCTATATGTTTTTGGGAGATTTGTACCTCTCGGCTTTGCAATTTGTTAATCCCCCATCGCTTGCGCTCTGACCCCTTTGACAAGGGGTGATTCACAATCTTGATTTATTCTTCAAAAACCTCCGTTCTACATTATAATTACTCAAAAATCCAACAGTTGTTGTGGTAATAATTACAAGTGCAATGTATTGTTGATAACTAATGTAATCTTTAAAATATTTGATTATAACCAATTGCACTAACCAGCCATAAAGATATACTCCATAGCTAATATCTGGAATATATTTTGGAAATTTTTGGAATGGTAGAATATAGCCGAGATTCAATGTGATAATTGCAATGCAGATTGGTCCGAACATAGTTAGATAATCGATTTGAATTGCTGTAAAGAGCACTACTGTTGAAAGGACAAAAAAAGCTATTTGAAATAAATTTTTGGGGATAAGCATTTTATTGTTGAATAATTGTAGTTTGTGAATATAAGAAAATTGTTCAGTTTTGTATATAGCTTGATTGAATACTGGTTGGATTGTGACTAATATTTTGTCTTTACAAAAATAGATTAGTGAGCCTGCCAAGAAGTAACTAAGGAACATAAATGCTTCTGAAAACATAAAATAACTGTTGAACAATTGGTGTAATTTGGGATGAGCAAGAGTGAGATAATACAAAAAGTTAAAAATAAGAAACAAAGTTAAAATGGTATATTTTTGGAGCAAACCCCAAGCTCCTAATAATGCAATCAGAATATAGGCTATAATTTCGTACTTGATTGTCCATAGAACTGGATTGATTTCTTTGTGTTCAATCTTCAAGTTATCCAGAGTTCCGCCAATATTGTCTATGATATCAAAACCAGTAGAGTTCAAAACAAAGTATTTGGCAGCATTAAAAGTTTCTAATTGAAAATAGTGCAGGGGTGAAGTGTCGAGAATCGGTCCGAATATGATAAATGTTAGGAAAAGACAAGTTACTAAACCTGGAAATATTCGTTTGATTCTGTTACTCAAAAAAACTTTCGGATTAGGGTTATTTAGAAGGCTTTGAGTAATTACGAAACCGCTAATGACAAAGAACGCATAGACCGCAAAGTTCCCAAGCGTGATATAGTAACCGTTGAGAGGTAGTCGCGGCTCATATTGATTCCCATAATACAAGGCAAAAGAATGTGAAATGACTACGCAAAAAGCTAATAACAATCGCAGAAACTGAAAAGAATTGTGGTAAAAAGATTGGTTCATATTTAGTTTTGGTTGTGGGGGATCCTGAAACAAGTTCAGGATGACAGGAGTAATAAGAACGTTTTTATTATTTAAATGAAGTTTAATAGTTATCGGTCAAGTCGTTCTGGAATAAGATCACTTCGCCGCCTTGGAGCATCTCTCCGAATTTGGTATGTAGCTCTGGTCCGCTCTTATAATATTTGACGATTCCTAGAGACTTGATTTCCAAATATCCTCTTGCCATCGATTCACTATTTTCGTTTTTGACTAAGATCAAAATATCTACAACACTTGCCAATTCCTTTCCTAATTGATAATGAATTTCTGTACTTGATTTGCCGATTTCTACTAATCCTGGGGTGCAATAGACTATTGTTTTTGAGTTTACTATCGATGAAGGTTTTGAGTGATTAGCTGGGTGATTCTCAATCGGGTCGGGAATTACGTTGGAGTTGGAAACGAAAGTGGGGCTGGAGTTTTGATTTTTGCCGTTTTTGAACAATTCGAGGACTTTTATTGCTGCTCTGACTCCTTCTGGATTGCCATTGTAGCTGTCATCAATTACTAATGTGTCGTTCAACCCTTTGATTAGTTCTAGCCTGTGCGGAACTGGTTTGAGTTGGCTAATAGCGTCTTTGATTTGGGCTTCGTCTAATCCAAAATCTACTCCAACTTTTTTGACCAAATCTACTATTCCAAGACCATAATTAGCTAGCATATTGAGTTCAAAATCTTCGCCAATATACATAAGTTTGTCTGTGTCAAAAGACGCTTTAATATTCTTAGTTGAATACAATTTGGGTTTTAATTCACCACAAAATCTTTCGTAATTCTCAATTACTCGATTATCGTTTTGATTAAGATAAATATTCGCATTTTTTGGCAAACTGTCAGCCAATTCAAAAATTGCTTTTGTAGTGTTTTCTATTCCACCCATTCTTTCAAGATGAGCTTCGTTAATTCCTGTAATTATACCAATATTGGGATCATAGAACTTGCACATTTCTTTGATGTCGCCAATGACATATTCGCCTAGTTCAAGAATGATAATTTGGGGCGTGTTAATTTCATTACCGTTTTCGATTAGGGGATCTTTCGCTTTGCTCAAGATGACAGGCTTTTTTAATGATAGGTTTTTGATTAGCATTCTGCTGATACCGATTGGGGTGTTTTCGTTGCCAGTCGTTGCCAAGACTGTATATTTTTGGGAAAGCAAAATCTCAATAGCATTTTTGACGCTTGATTTGCCGTAACTACCAGCAATTGCAATTACTTTATTATTTGGATTAAAATTTTTCCATTCAGTTAACAGAGTAACACCTTGATTGATAATCTTATTTTTTTGCCAAATATCAAAAGGTTTTAAAATTAAATTAGCTAAAGATAAATATAGACAGAATGTCAAAAACAAAAAAGGAGTTTTTAGTAAAAGCCAGAATAGTCCAATTTGACCAAGTAAGTTGACGAACAAAACCTGTTCCAAAATTAGGATTGATATCGCTAAAATTACAACTAGTTTGAGTTTAGTTGTCCACACAATTTCTTGACGGAAAGTTAGTGATTTAAAATTAAAGGTTTTGACCCAGACAGCTTTCAAAAATCTCTTAAGGTCATAATTTTCTTGTTGTAATAGGTAGATTTGGTAAGTTAAGAAACGATTGATAGACATTACTTCAAAAATACAAAAAGTGGAGATTTATGGCAAGTAAATCATTGACAATAATGGTTGGATAGCTCTTTATACTAAAAACAATTTTATGGATTCTGAACTTAATTTAGCATTGGTACAAACCAAAATCAATTATCAATTTGAGGATATTAGACTTTTGAAAACAGCCTTGACACACCGCTCTTACCTTAGCTTCAAAAAACGAGATATGACTATCAAAGAACATAATGAACGGTTAGAATTCCTCGGTGATGCAGTGTTGGAGCTAATTGTGACAGAGTTCCTGTATACCAAATATGACAAAAATGAAGGTTATATGACAGCGCTTAGATCGAGCCTAGTTAATTACAAAATTATGGGAGAAATTGGCAATAACATAGGTTTGGATGAGCAGATTCTACTATCGCCTGGAGAAAAAGCTGAACTTGGTAGGGCACGGTTAACTATTGTTGCAGATTGTTTGGAAGCAATTCTTGGGGCAATTCATCTTGATGGTGGTTACGAAAAAGCAAGGAATTTTGTGCATGAATTTATTATAATCAAATTACCAGATATTTTGGAATCTCAGAGTTTTAAGGATGGCAAAACTGAATTGCAGGAGTACATGCAAAAAAACTACAAAATTGCTCCTCGTTACGAAGTTCTAGCTAGTGAAGGCAAGGATCATGAAAAGACATTTTTTGTTGGAGTGTTTCTAAATGATGAGATGTTAACCTCAAAGAGTGGCAAATCCAAACAAGATGCTGAGACACTATGTGCGGTTGAGGCTTTGGAAGTTTTGAAACAAAGAGTTCTCTCCAAAGTTCGGGAACCAATTTATTAACTCACCTTTTGCGGTAAACTAATTTGCATAAAAACTAAACATGTTTCTTCATTCAGAATCAAGTGAAGAATCTAGAAGGTTTTTTTTTGAATATACTTGTTCATCTGAGTCTTAGTTATAAATACAGATCCTTCACTATGCTCTGGATGACGGTTTAGGACTTGCTATGAGCAGTAATCTAAATAGTAATAATTTATTAATTTTCTAAAACCCCAAAAATTACTTATGAAAAAACGTATATTCTACCCAATTTTACTTTTGACAGGTCTAATGCCTTTTCATAACTTGATGGTTCAATACGCCACCAAAATTCTTCGTTTGCCAGAGTCGCTGGTGTTTTGGAAAGATTGGCTAGTTGGAATTTTAATTTTAATTCTGATCTGGGAAAGTTTTGGGATAATCAAAAAATTGGGTTTTAACAATATAATAAAAGGGAATTGGTCAAGGATTTTTTTACCACTAGTTCTTATTGCAGTTCTAAATATTTTTGCTTTGCTGAGCAGTTCTGTTTTTAATGCGTTTAATCTTAGGGCTTTTGTTTCTGGTTACTATTTTGAACTTTGGTGGCTGGATTTTTTTGCAATTCTCATGACTTGGTTCCAATTATACTTATACGAAGTCAAAGTAACTAAAGATACAACCATACAAAATACTGAAGGTTATGCAAATAGTTCAAAGTTTGACGAAGTTTTTAAAATTAAAGGCGAGGTGGTAAGTATATCAAATAACTTTCTAACTCAAAAAAAGTTTGGTTCTCATATAAACACTACGAGTGATCAAACTCAAAATGTTCCATTATCGATACTCAAAAAACAACTGCGGACTTTAAAGAATGTAATTTGCATTGGATTCACATTTACAGCCTTAATCTCTTGTGCATCACTTTTAATTGGTCAAGAAAAGGTTTTGTCAATGTTCGGATATGCCAATAACACTGAAAGCGTTGGACTTGTTGGGAATTCGCTGAGTTGTCATCCTATTGATTATAATGTTGCTGGGTGTAGATTGAGCGGAACGCTTAGTCATCCAATTCATTACGCTGCGTATTTGTTGTTAGTTCTTCCAGTCTTGGTTGTAGGATTGATTGATTCCAAAAATAAATCTAGCAAAGTTCTATTTGGTTCGATGCTGATTCTCAATCTTTTCTTAATTTATGAAACTTATTCAAGATACGCTCTTTTGACTTTGCCATTGTTTGTTTTGATACTAATAATCTATTTGTTAAGAAACCAATTGTTGGGTTTTAAGCTTATATTTGCCAAATTTTTGGTTGTTGTTTGTTTAATTCTGCCGATTTTTGTGAGTCTCGTTTTCGTTAATATTCGTTCAGAGAATTTGCCTTCATTTTTGCCAAAGTCAATCACCAAACCATCTAGTACAATCTGGCATTATTATCACTTTATGGCTGGCATCAAAACATTAGAAACTCTTGAGTTAAAAGCTCTTACTGGGGTTGGAATGGGACAATCAGGGAGTGCAGCGAGATCCAAATATCAAGATCTTCAAAAAAATACCCTATACAAAATCTATGGCAAAATTGCTTATGATTGGAACCTTACCGAAGAATCATTTTTGCTAGTTGAAAACTGGTATTTGCAGACGATTCTGAATAATGGTTGGATATACGCTCTTGTTTATATTTTGATGACACTTCTTCCACTCGCTGGGTTCTGGCAATTTTTATTCAGCAAAAACAGTTCCATGTACATCGTTGACACGATCTTCGGGCTAGGGTTCTTTGCTGTTATTATAGGCAATCAACTAGAACATCTGTGGGAAAACCAAACTGTTGTAATGTTCTGGGTTCTTGTCTATTTTTATGCTAAGGTTTGGACTATAATTCAGAAGAAAGTGTGATACTAAATAATTTATTCAAAGCTTCTTTTTGTTCTTTATACCAACCAAATTGTTCATCATACGAGCAATCATACCAAGCTTTCCAATTAGTTTCAGTTTTGATTTGAATTACAGATTCAATTGGTTTGCTAACTTCAAGCTTATCAGAGATTAGTGAACTTAGTAAAATTGGACTTTTGGTATTAAGTTGAGTTAACATGTTTCCATTATAAAATGAATATTCGGCAACACGGTAAAAATAGTTGATTTGATTTCCTTTTTTAATTGACCAACACAAGTAAAACAAGTATAATGATAATATTCTCAGTATAAATTCTTAA
>JAYTWQ010000043.1:0-6984 GCA_043743355.1 bacterium
CTGGCTCGATGTTGCCATGTTTGAGTTCACTAAGAATATGTACTACTTGAGAGCTGATACCTAGATCTTTTAGGTATTTTTTGATATTATCTGTCATTACTTTATCAAAGTCTAAATTGGGTATTTTGTCAAAGTTTGACATTCGCAAAAAAGTATTGTATTTAATAATTAATAACTAAGAAATATGATTTTAACAATACAAAAAATTAAAGAAATTAGATTTTATGAAATTGGAAATATTAAGGGAAATGAATTTAGTTGTATCGAAATTTCTTCAACTCCAGAAACTCAAATACAAGCTGGTCAGATATGGATTCACAATGATACATTAGATCCATCCTGGAAAATGTTTAGTGATAATTCTTCGCTAGAAATACTGGAGGCTGTCGATAGCGAAAGTATAATTTGTAAGCGAAAATATAGTTGTACAACTTTTGATTCTTTAGGTAACCCTTATGTTGTTCAAAAAACTGACACTATTGATATCACAATTTCGAGGCTGATTGAATTTTATTATTTAAAAACTCCGCCTCAAAAAGAAGACGAAGCGGTTTCTCAGGCAAGAATCTTATCAGACTTGGCTTTTAAGTTAAGAAAAGAAGAATCGCTTATTAAATCAGGTCGTTTTAGAGACAGTTTTAAATCATTGGAGTATGAATCAGATGAGATACGAAGGGGATTGGCATATCTTGAAAATTTATTTATTTTAGAAGGTTTGGACGTTCAAATAAATCCACACACAGTCATGTCAGAGGGTAAACATGAAGCATCACTAGGTGTAAAACAGGTTACGCAAGAAAACGAAGAGTTTCAAAAACTATTTGAAAAACTTTCAACTTATAAAAATAAAAAAGAAGTGTTGTCTTTGCTTTCAGGATTATCAAAAAAATATACTACAGGTACTTTTGGCTATAAATATGGTGAAGGAATTAACAGAAATACATTTGAATTACCTGAATATATTCAAGTTAAAATATTAGAACCTAAATTTTTATTAGAGGTTTTTGAATATTGCCCTAACGATGTAATGTGTATAAGTTTTTTGAGATACTATTTTGAATTAGAAACGATAAATTGGGTAAATGTAAATCGTAAAGAATTGATTTCAGATACATTATTTAATCAGAGTTATATTTTATTCTTAAGCAAAATCTTCGGAGATGAATTATTTACGGCTGTCAGACTGACAGAACAGTTAATAAAATTAAAAAATGATAAAATATATGATTTTAACAGTTCTGAAGAATTGAAAGATTTCTTTGATTGGATTAAATTATACCCTCTGTTTAATGGGGCTATAAAACTTAAATTGCCTATTAACAGTAGAGAATCAAAGTATTTCATGGATAAATATGTTAGTATTTTCAAAAATAGAATCTAAATAATTACTCGGTTTTCTAAATCCTAAAAATATCCTCTCCAGTCAACCAAAGCTTTTTTAGTCACATCTCCAAAATATCCTGTAGCTCCGAATGAGTGATTGAATTTGCCTATTGATTGCATACATTTTTGTAATTCTTCAACCTGTTTGGAAGTCTCTCCAAAAGTCCATTTTTGTTGCTTTAGGTTATCGCATTGATTTTCGTTTTTTAGTACAATTGTTATTACTCCATTATTATTTGTTAAGCTATTTTTGGATCTCCATTCAATCAGTTTGCCGCTCGTATAATTACCGTAAGTTCCAGTTATTCCTTCAGGATATGCATAGAATCCATTGTCTTGCATACATTTTTGAAGTTTTTTTACGTCTTCTCCATTTTGTCCGATTGACCAGGATTTGTTTTTTAGGTCGTCGCAAGTTGTGTTGACCGATACATTTTTGTTCAATATTGTTTGTAGTGCTTGATTCGTGACATCTCCAAAATAACCTGTAATTGACGGGTGGTTGAAAACTCCAGCGTCTCGAAGACAAACTTGTAATTCTTTGATTGAGTCCGAGGTATCGCCGACTGTCCAGTTTTGGTTGAACATTGATGAACAATCTTTTTTGTTAGTATTTTTGTTATCTTTGAGATATGATTCTCGTGATGCGTCTGTCCATGCTCCATAAACGCCAGTAGGGGTAGGAAATGTAAAATAACCTTTATTCTTGAGGAACTTTTGTAAGGTTCGGATTTCTTCGGATTCATCTCCGTATTTGAATTTTTTATTCAAAAGTTCTTGGATGTTTTCACGGTCCGAACTTGGATTAGTTGGAATCACCACTTCAGTTTTGGTCTTTAGGTTTTCATTATCTAATTCAGCGTAATAATAATGCTGTTTGGATTGCCCCCAGCCGTTACCCACGATTACTTTCCAGAGGCTATAATTGCCCCAGTAGACGTGTGGAGTATATCTGTAATTAGCGGCAGTTGCAGCATTGCTCAAAAAAACTTGATAACCATCCAGCGTCGTAATAGTGTTACCTACCTTAAAAGAATCAGTGTCTGAATAATCTTTTGATTTGATGTAATTGAATTGTAGCTGGAATGCACCCCAGTTCAGTTGATTAGCAAAGCCCTTATATTCTGGATCGCAGTTGCTGTCGTCAGGGCAACCATAACCCATCGCAAACATTAATTTCTTTTCAGGATCATGTAAAATATCATAATTAGTTGCGCTAATCAAAGATTGCTCCTTCTCAAGGTATGCCAATATTACACCTGGATTAACCTGAGGAAAATAACCATATTTGGCACTGGTTGTACCATTAGAAGCATTCCAAATCCAATATGACGCACGATGTCCACGATCCCAATAATCCTGTAATGGAGACTTTTGTTTTTCGAGATATTGTTGAATCGTGTTTTCGTCGGTGAATATGTCACTGGAACGAAAGGTTGAGTCATTCATCAAATAACTGTTGCTAAAAACTGGAGTTGCAGAAGCGCCAAGAACATCTCCATTGTATGAAATATAATTCAACAACGAAAAACTACCAAAAAAAGCTATTGACAAAGAAAGGGTCAAATTGATAAAAGTTCGAATGTGTTTTTGCATTAATTTTTGTGTTTTTGCTTATAGACTTATATTCTATCATACGTTTTTTTATTTGGCAAATGGGTATTTGCTCTTTACAAAAAAGATAATAATAACAATTTTTTTTAACTGTATATGTCTATTCCAAAATTCCACGAAATAATGTTACCACTCCTAAAAATGTACTCTGACGGTCAGATTCATCACCGAAAAGAATTCCTTGAATCGATATCTACTCACTTTAACCTAATCGAAGAAGACAAAAATGAAAAAGTCAAATCTGGTTGGTCTAGGATTTGGGATAGAACAAGCTGGGCTTTACAGTATTTGTTCAAAGCTGGTTTTTTGTGTTCACCAAGTCGTGGGTATTTTCAAATAACTGAAAGAGGTCAAGAAGTTTTGTCTCGTAATTTAGAATCTTTAACTTTAGAATTAATAAAAAAACTCTATCCAGATGTTCTTGAAACCACTTTTTTTAATCCAGAATTAGCTACCAAAAAAGAAAAAAATCAAGAACTTAATAACGATATCATTGATTCAGAGCAAACTCCAGATGAGTTGTTGGAAGGAATTATTGATCAAAAATTGGTTGAATCTTATTCTGAAATTCAAGATCAAATCAAAAATATCTCTCCGAGGGCTTTTGAGTTTTTGGTCAACAAATTGCTGATTGCTATGGGTTACGGAACAGAAGAATTCTCCAAAACTACCAGTTTTACAAATGACGGTGGAATTGATGGAATTATCCAAGCCGACGAATTAGGTTTTGACAAAATCTATGTACAAGCCAAAAAATATGAAGGAAATGTTGGTCGTCCAGATATCCAAAAGTTCGTTGGAGCGATGACAGGAACAAATAAAGGTGTTTTTATTACGACTTCATCTTTTGCATCTTCTGTGAAAGAATATCTCAATTCTAGACAAGAGAATGTAATGTTGATAGATGGAACAAAATTGATCGAATTGATGTATAAACATAATCAAGGAGTCTCGGTAAGGAGGACAATCGAAATAAAAACATTAGATTCAGATTATTTTGAAGAGTTGGAATAATAAAATCTTTTTCTGAATATGTGATACTTTTACATCAAAATTAAATTCTCCCTATCTAGGGAGTGGCAAAAAGAAGTTTTGACGAGGGTATCCTTAATTATGTTAAAGTTGGTACTTTTTCGAGTAGATTAAGAAAGAGGTTTAATTTCTCTTGCCAAAAACCCCAAAGCTAGCTTTAATTTTGGAATAACATTTGTTTTATGTCTTTGTCTCTCAACAACCAGAACCAGAATACAGAATCGCCTCAAGTAATCGAAATCAAACCAAAACTTGGCGGTTTTCTATGGTCATATATTATTTTTTCAATTCCCGGATTCCTTGGTGGTATTGTTTGGATGTTAGTGGCTTTTGTGGTTCTAATCGGTGCTTTGGCTGGAATCAGTTCTGTCGACAAATCAAATGGCAATGAATCTGAATCCAAAATAAAATATGAAGCTGTCGCTGGCTTTGATGGTTCGAACCAAAACGATTCTCAAAATAAAGTCCTGATTTATGACCTTTCAGGACCTATAACATACGACTCGAGTTTAGATAGTACAAGTGAAGGAATTAATGTCAAAAAAGTCAAAAAAGATTTTGAAACAATCAAAAAAGATGCAAGTATCAAAAATGTGGTATTTAGATTCAACACACCTGGCGGTGAAGTTTTTGCCTCTGAAATCCTAGGAGACTTGATCAAAGATCTATCAGTAACCAAAGCTCCGAACCAAAATGCTATTTTTTATTTTGACCAAATTGTGGCTAGCGGCGGATTATTAGCAACTTACAAAACGCCGAATTATGTAGTAGGTTCTCCATATGGTTCAACTGGCTCAATTGGAGTAATAATGCACTTGCCGAATTACAAAGACTTGGCAGACAAAATTGGCTATAGAGAAACTGTAATCAAATCTGCGACGAGCAAAGATATTGGCAATCCTCTCAGAGATATTTCAGAGTCCGAAAAAGGCTACTTTCAAGAACAACTTGATGTTATGTATAATAGTTTCAAAACCATTGTTGGAAAAGGTCGAAAATTAGATGCTTCCAAAGTTGATGCCTTAGCGTCTGGTCTGGTTTGGCTTAATGCCGATGCCAAAACTAAAGGACTGGTAGATGAAATTGGCGAAGTTGATTCCGCTGTCAAAGTCGCAGCCAAAAATGTCAATCTTGAGAATTATAAGGTTGTAGAGATCAAGAAAGATGAAAACTTTTTCAAGACATTATTATCTGGACAAACATTAATTCCAAATCTTGGAGCCTTGAATCAAGTAAACAAGCAATTTAATTTCAAATCTGGATTGGTTTATGCCGTTGACGACACGCGAATCTAATACTGACAAAGAATCGATTGAAACTGTGTCAGGAATTAGCAAAAGCAATGAAAACCCCAATTTTGATTTGGTTACAGAGAGGTTATTATTGCACATTTCGCAAAAATTTATTATTTCTAATTCTAATATTCCATACTATGGACGACCAGAGCTTTTTGTTCCTTCAGCCTTCGCCGTTCTCGAAAAAATCCAACCTTCTCAACGACAAACTGACTGGTTGAAAAGTCTGGGATTCCAAAATATCTTATTAAAGCTAAACCCAAAAGAAAAAATCTCTGAGTTTAATACCAGAATTCTTGAAAGATTAGCATACAGACAACACCAGATCGAACTTAGAAAACAAGAAATAAAGAACTTATTACTGGAGAAATTCCATATCGTTCAACTTGAAGATTATACCATAAAGTCAATTATTGGCAGTGCGAATTTTATTCTTAGTTATCTCGAAGCACAAAATACACTTGGGCGGAATGACTTTAGTATTCTTGAATTGGCGGCTGGTGATATGGGCGATCGAGGTTATGGGCAGAATGAACAATTATATGTTCCGTTAGTGTGTGAAGTCTTGACTCGAAGCGGATTTGTGGTAGATGGGATTGATCGGCATCAGGATATTTCGGCTCAGAATCTTGACTTTGGTCAATTAGGAAATATAGATCTAACGTCAGATGATTGGGAAAAAGACATCAAACATCGATACAATATGGTAATCTTTCTGAGGAATTGGCACAGTGAGGTTTTTTTGCACAGATATAGAAAAGAAAGTAAGGTTCATATTCGTGACAATGATTTTTTGGTTGAAGATTTTGTAAGAAATTTGCTTCCTAAGGTATATGATATTCTCGAAGATGACGGAGTATTTTTTGCAACTTTCCCATTCAAAAATAAAGACTTGTTCGATATTGATGTGGTTTTTGGTCGGTTCAATCTCAAGATTTTTTATAACTTAGATGGGTTGATATTGGCTCGGAAAAAGGCTTTTGATTCGGATTTTGAGAGTATTTGACAGTAGCAAAAAACTGTGATAAGTTAGATATAATTTCAATATTTTATTCTAACTATGTCAAAAAACGAATCTCAATTCAGTCTAGCTCAAATTCTCGTACCAACCTTTGCAGCAATCACAACATCAGCTGTCGTTGGCGGAATCTATTACGGCGTCAATAGCCTGCGATCAATTAACGGCGATCCGATGAAAGTTGGGCCTGAACGCTAAGGCGTAGTCAAAGAAATTGATAATCTAAAACAACCCAAAATAGAATCAAGAAAGTTCGTTCCTAAATCTAAAAATAATTCAGAGGCAAAAATACGATTAGCGCAATTACAAAAAGAAGGTATTATAGTTAACAAAAATTCATCTGAAATAAAAGATGCCAAATCTGGTTCGGTAATTTTTGGGAATGAAATCAAATCCAACGCTTCATCAGTTGCTAAATGTCTAAGCAGGCTGAGAGAACACAATCAAGACATTAGTTTTGATTCAACTTCAACTTCGATTCTAAATATCCAAAGATATGACAGGGTTTGTATTGCTACTGGAAAACTATCAAGTTCTGGTGCAGTTGTCCGAGCACAAGAAGTCATGCCATATGTCAAAGGTGAAATCTCAGAGCTAGAGAAAAAATATTTAGACATCAAAGGAAAGAATGCAAAGATTGAC
>JAYTWQ010000044.1:0-2894 GCA_043743355.1 bacterium
CACAAACTTTGATTCATCAGATGTCAAGCAACTCAATATCAATCTGTTGAAAAATAGAGTGGCGGTTCAAAAGAGTGCATCCCAAAACAACACATCAACATCAAATATTCCAAAACCAAAGATAACCTGGAAAGAAAAACTACAAAATACATGGAACAAAACTAAAGAACACGCCAAAACTAGCATAGATAGACTCAAAGAAGGAGTCAAAACTGCAATGGGAATATTCCAAAGACCGCTTGATGCAGTGAAGGGTATCCCTAACAAGATTCCTAATCCCTTCGAATTATTCAAACAAAAATCAATTGAAAAATTAAGAAGACAGAATATTAAAGAAGCTCAAATCTCAAAACATGTATTCAATCTAAGATCAACATACAATCATTCACTACTTAGTGTTCAAGATGAACTGAATAATGGAATAGCTACATGGGAAGCGGCTGAACTAGCACAAGTAGAGCAAAAGAGAATCAAAGATGAAGAGCGAAAACAACAAGAAGTGCAAGCCAAAAGAGACAAAGAAGCACAGAAAGCTGAAAGAAAAGTAAGAGAGAAAGTAGAAAAAGAAAAAAAGAACCAAAAACCACCAACTCCAAAAAGATTACCCAATATTGATTATGATAACCTACCTAGGGTAGAAGACTTTTTAGATCCTGAAGAGAAAAAGAAGTTCAGCAACAACGATATTTTGGCATACATGGTAATTGCCCAAAAAGAATTTGAGATCTTCAAGTTAGAAACACCCTATTATGAACCAGCCAAAAGAGGGGTTGAGATTCTCAATGCAGCAATCAAGAGAGAGAATCCTAATAAAATCATAAAATGGCTAAACAAACATCATCCAGTGGAAGTGGAATATGCTAGCGTCAAAGTTCCTAAGAATAAATCAAGTTATAAGGACTTAACTATTAGAGATATGCAAGGTCGAATGGAAACAATTAGCTACAAAGAATATGTAAAAAAAGGAGGAGATAACTTTTTAAAGAAAAAAATACTAAGTGGCTTTGAGTACGAAGAAGGGTTGATTGAAGGTCATATAAACAGAAAGCCAGAAAAAAGAAATCATGAAATTAATGAAACAAAACTTGGCCATGCTTACTATCAACATTATGACTTTGAGAAATACAAAATAGTAATTGAGGGTCTTCAAAAATACTTCAAAAATGACCAAAAAACACTTAATGCCATCCAGGATATCAAGAACTATATTCTAGTTCAAGAAGAGCAATTAGTAGCTCAGAATGTGATGAGAATGGAATTATCACGCCGTAAAGGTTTGGGTAATGTTATCAACAAGGGTGGAAAGTGTGAGGAGATATGTGAAAAATCACTTTGGCAGTCGATTGATTTTGCTAACGGCTGGGGATCTAATTTTCCGGACGATCCTAAAATTGGATCAACTTATAGACAGGCTATTTTCCCAATCACAAATAGATTAAAAGATGAATTGCCCAGAATTGAGATCTCCAAAGGCGAATATATTCAACACTGGGAACAAATCATTTTTGATAAAGTATTTGAGATTCTTGAAGAACTAGAACTATCAATAAAAACATCAGGAGTAAAAGATAAATATAACCGTGGTATTTACGGTGATACTACTGTAGATAGTTTAAGAAACATCCTCAAAGAAGTCCAAGAAAGGCTCCAGTATCCACCTGACTCCATCCCACATGCAATTAATCTTTATGAAGTAGACATAGTACCAAAAGGGGCAAAAGAACCAAGAGAATTAGCTGCTGTATTTAAAGAAAAGAAAGGATATACGCCAGTCAAAACCAAGATGATAAATGGTGAATGTCATATTACCTATGCTACTTCAGCCTTATTCCCTCATGTACTAGAAAATGACGCAAAGGCTAGGTATATTGAAATGATCGTGAGTCATTTAGATTGCAATTATGCTCTTGGAGTATATCAAGATAGAATTTATCGTCCTCATGATATGACACCACAAGTAATGAGAGATTTGCAAAAATTAGTGGATTACTTGTCCAGACCAGAATATGCTTACCGACCTTACCGACAACAAAAATCCAAAGCAGAAGTTGACTCACCAACAACAGTAGAACAAATTGCACAATTATTATTAGATTACGGCTCATTTGATCTAGAATCTGAAAACGATAAAAAGTAATAACCATGGAAAAATTAACAAAATTTATAAAGCCTCTAGTTTATACAGGATTAATTGGATTCGGAGTTGGTCAAATTGTTCAAGATCAAATACTTTTGCGTCAACCGTCTGAAATTCATGAACTTCAAAAAATCGACCTAAAAGAAACAAATTCAATATTAGCTAAAAATAATTTCAATAAAACAGGGTTTCCTGTAGGTGTTGAAAAAAGACTAGCTAGGGAAATTACAAGTATGCGTCATGATAGTTTTGACCAACATATTTCAAAAAGAAAACGATGGGCAATTGAGCTAAAATCGAAAGATTTTGAGTTTGAAATTAGAGATGCAAAACTATATACAAGATTCAAAAACCAAATTCAGAATGAGGAAAGAAAAGAAATCGATCTATTTGGAATATGTTACGCCGCTAAATTTGATAATGATAAATTAAAAGAACTAAGATCACAATATAAAGATCTTGTTGTTAAACCATTTTTAAATCAAAACACTCAACAAATTGAATGTAATACAGTAACAAATTATGAACAAAGATATGATGTGGTACATAATATTAAATTACTTCAATTATTAGGTTTGATCGAAGTTGTAGGTATGTCAGAACTCATTATTTACATCAAGAAACAAATGGATCTTTCTAAAAAAATGAAGGAAAAGCTAATTAAACCACCACCCACTGAAGTAGGTGGATTCAAGCAACACAAGGTTGCAGGTTGCCCACTGAAAGTGGGCTTGGTTTAGTTTAGGGTTTGATTTGT
>JAYTWQ010000045.1:0-6722 GCA_043743355.1 bacterium
TATTAAGAAAGAAAACTTAAAATTATCAAGTCTAGTATATCTGCAAGCCATATTTACACTTTTGACTTCATCTACGATTTTATCTGCAAATTTATTGAATTGATATTTCGCTTCATCAATCAAGTCTTGTTTTAACTCTATTATTGCTTGAGAGTTGTTATCAAAATCACACATTGAACGGGTACTAAAATTAAAACATCCTTTGTCGGTATATTCAATTTTGCCATAATCGTCATCAGGAAAAGTTTTGGGTGAACAAAAAGGTTTATTCTTTTCCACTTTAGACTTTGTTAAAATTATTTCTTTAGCCCCAGCATTCAGCCGCTCGACTTCTTGCGTTACAGCTAAGTTTTGGTTCTTGGGTTCTGTTTCTAATTCTACTTTGGGTTCGGACTTTTTGGTTTGATCAGAGCTCGAACTCATACTTGAATTGGAGCTGGAATTGAGAATGGAACTTGAACTTTTGGAATTAGTAGAAAGTGTTGAACTAACTATTTTGTTTTCAGTTAGCGAAGTAATTGGTTTTGAGGATTGCGTCATCAAGCTTTCCTTTGGTTTGGAGATATTGTAGGCGACTGCTGCTCCGCCGATTGTGATTGCAGAGACGGCGACAATGATTGGAATGAGTAATTTTGGGTAAGGCATAAACGTAGTAATATTGTGTGATTTGGATGATTTTGAGATTCTAGCCAAAATAAAACTCCCAAAAATAGGGAGTGATAATAATAGCTAGCTACAGACATTGCAGAGTATTGTAGAGAAAGATTGATTGCTATACATAGTTAATACTTACCAAAATTAATGGAATATTAAATGGTAATTGTCAATAACTTTTGGCGACTGAACTCAATTTTTCTTTGACAAAAAGAGTTTAGTTTTTTATGGTTCGGTTATGACTAATACTAATACATGGAATTTTACTACTAATGCTGAGGGTCGATCGATCTGGCAGCTGGTTAATAATGCAGGAGATATTATTGGGCAATCGTCTCAATCGTTCGCTTCTAAGGCAGGGGCTGAGTATAATGCCAAACTCCTTGGCTACAAAGAAAGTTTTTCAAAGCAACTGAACTGGGATTTTTTCCAATTGAACAATCTTTGGCACTGGACGTGTAACAATAGTGTGAACAAAGAAGAGGTGGGCAAATCTTACAATGGTTTTGATTCTGAAGCGGAGGCTATGGATAATGCTAATCTATTTGGTTTTGATTCCAATTCGTACACTATGAAGTCTGTAGTAATAAGTCCAGTTGAGTCTGTTAGTAACGAAGTTCCAACTGTTGCTGTCAATGCCGAGGCTCCAAAATCCAAAAATAACTTTGGTACACCAAATTTTGCTGGAGGTATTGCTGCGACTAATATTCAAAAGACGACGCCTGCAAATGTTGATTTTAAAGCAAGCAATACAACACGATTCGATGAAAAAGTTAATGTAAATGATGAAGGTTGGTTAGTTGGATTTTGGAAATGGTTATTGCCTTTACTTTTGGTACTGGCTGCTGTTGGTTTGCTTTGGTGGCTGCTTAATGGTATGAATAAAAACACTGGAAAAGATTCAAGTATGAACATGCCAAAAATTAACTCATCTTCATTGTCGTCTGCAAATTTGAGTACGCCGAGTGTTAATAGTAACATCTTAGGAGTTTTGGAAAAACCTGAATTTAGTACTTTGTCAACTGCCATAAAGGCTTCTGGACTCGAAGGAACTTTGAATGGTTTTGGTACTCTCACACTTTTGGCTCCAACCAACAACGCTTTTGAAAAATTACCTGAAGATGCTGTTACTGGTTTACTCAAGGCTGACAAATTAACTGATCTAAAGAATCTTTTGAGTTTGCATGTTTTGCCAGGTAATGTTGATCTTAGCAAGGTCACTGATGGTCAAATGATCAAGACACTGTCTGGACAGGAATTAAAGGCATCTGTAGTCGATGGCAAATTATCAATTGGTGGTGCTGATGGAATTGATTTGTCTACATACTCCAAAGAAGGTAATATTACGATTTATGGAATTCCTACAGTTTTAACTGTGTCTGAGAATGAGACTGGCAAAGCTATTGTCAAAGAGTCATCGGCTGTTGCAATTAGTTCAGTTGCTCCAGTCGTTCAAAAGACAGAAGAAAAATCAACAGAAAATAAGGTTGGATATTTTATTAATGCTGCCAAAGCTGATGGTCGCTTCGGAACACTTTTGAGTTTGGTCAAATTAGCTGGACTTGAATCTGCGCTTGATCAGGCTGGTCCGTTTACAGTTTTTGCACCAACAGACGAAGCGTTTGCATCATTGGGAGAAGAGGCACTAACAACACTCCAAAAACCAGAAAACAAATCGAAGCTTGTCGAAATCCTAAAATACCATGTTGTAACTGGAAAGAATGACTTTGCAAAGTTCGGTGCTAATTCGGAATTAGTAACTTTGAATGGCAACAAAGTAACTCTGGGATTGGATGATCACGGACAAGGAATCGTCAAAGGTTCCAAGAATACAGCCCTAGCTCCGCTTGAGGATATTAACACCGATAACGCGATTATTCATATTTTGACTGATACCGTGTTATTGCAGTAATTAAGATGGCAACTAAAGTTTGCCGCCACAGCTTCATTTTATACTTCTAAGATGGCTACTAAAGTACGCCGCTACATTTAATTATTAACATTTCCTCAGTTTGACTGGGGATTTTTTACGTCATCCTCAATTAGAATTACTTATTCCCAGCATCAGTTAATTACGTCACTCTCAGCACGAATTCCGTCATCCTAAGTTTGACTGGGGATCTCCTCATTCCATGTCACGTCGTAAGTTGTGGGGGATTCCCGATCAAGCCGGGAATGACGGCTATGGCAATTTATTTTTTTATACTAAATATATATTAATCATTTTGAGCTTAGCAAAAGATCTGCATTTAGTTGTATAGCAAAAATAAACTACTCATATACTTTACAGCCAACAGATCTTTCGTCTCACTCAAGATGACGAGTTATATTTTACTATTAAATTCTACAAATTAAAACCTCCCTTGCCTAAAATCAAATCATTGTAAATCTTTGGTATATGAAAAAGAAATTATTTTTAATCTTAGGTGACCAGCTCTTCAAAGCTAATAAAGATATTCAAGATGCTGATTTTGTGATGATTGAGTCTCGTGAAATCTGTAGTAGATTCAATTACCACAAGCAAAAACTAACTTTTGTCATAGGCTGCATGCGTGAACATCGAGATTTTATGGAATCATCTAATTCTAAAGTCCATTATTCTGAGTTAAAGGAACAAAAGAGTTTTGAAGAAGTTTTGACCGAGCTATCTTCTGATTATGATTCGATTGAATATTATGGTATTTCTGACAAGGGTTTTGCAAGAATGATTAATGAACTGGTCAATCGATTATTCAAATCTGTAACTGTACTCGAAAACCCTCAATTCCTAACAACCAAAAAAGAATTCGAAGATTATATCGCCACCAAAAACAAACGATTGTTGATGAACGACTTTTATATTTGGCAAAGAAAACGACTTAATTTACTCTTGGATAGTGACAAAGAGCCAATCGGTGGGAGTTGGAATTATGATGCAGAGAATCGTCAAAAACTCCCCAAGGCTCAGGAGATACCAGAACTATATAAATTCAAACCAACCCAAAATTACCTTAATGCTCGGGCAACTATTTTAGAATTTTTCCCAAATAACCCTGGATTAATTGATGAACTTTGGCTTCCGACGAATCATGGACAGGCCGAGCTCTTACTCAAAGATTTTTTTGAAAACCGATTTGCAAACTTTGGGAATTATGAAGATTCGCTTTCTGATCGAGGTCCGTTCTTGTTTCATTCCATTCTCAGTCCAGTGATTAATAATGGGTTATTGACACCACATTTTGTAATAGAAGAACTTTTTGATTTTTGCAAAACTCATCCTGAATACTTGATCAACCACCTCAATTCTGTAGAAGGGTTTGTGCGGCAGATAATTGGCTGGCGTGAGTGGATCAAAGGAATGTATGACACCAAATACAAAGAAGATTTGCCTAATTACAATTTTTTTGATGCTCAGAACGATCTTACAGATAACTTTTATTTCAAAAAATCTCCACCTTTTATTTGGAACAAACCTGTCGTGACCAATTTGCCGTTACAATTAGCACTAGATAAGGTAGAAAAATACGGCTATAATCACCATATCGAGCGATTGATGGTATTGTCGAATTGGATGCTACTGAACGAATTCCAGCCGATGCAATGTTACAAGTGGTTTATGGAAATGTATGTTGATGCGTATGATTGGGTTATGGTGCCTAATGTATTAGGAATGGGGCTGTTCGCTGACGGCGGGATATTCGCAACCAAACCATATGTTGCTGGTGGTAATTATCTCAAAAAAATGGCGGATTATAAAATCACCAAAGAGGTCGAGGAACTCTGGACAAACAAATTCTGGGACTTTTTGCTCAAGCACAAAACTGTTTTCAAATCCAACCCAAGGATGGCTATGCTCATTACCGCCAAGGAAAATAAACTTTTGACCCGTTGACATTTAAGTTTTTGAAGTGAAGTATTATTGGATGGAACAATTCACAACCAACTATGCAGAAATTGTAGAGCAAATCAATAATATTGACCCAACTAGTTATTCTAGGTCAAGGAATTTTTTGAACGGTAAGGTGACTCGACTTTCGCCGTATTTAACGCATGGCGTAATCACTTTGAACCAAATTAAAACAACCCTTTTAGCAAAATACAAATACAACCAGGTCGAAAAGTTAATCTTTGAATTAGCCTGGAAAGAATACTTTTTGAGAGTTTGGGAAAGCAAAAAAGATGATATCTGGACTGATATCAAGCGGCCTCAGGATTCTTTGAATAATTTGATTCCATCTAATTTAAGCATTGCTAAAACTGGAATTATGGCGATTGATAATTCTATTTTAGATTTGTACCAAACTGGATATATGCATAACCATGCACGAATGTGGACAGCTTCAATTACAACCAATATTGCAAGGTGTCACTGGAAATTACCTAGTCAATGGATGTATTATCATTTACTGGACGGAGATCTTGCATCTAATACGCTTTCTTGGCAATGGGTAGCTGGAACTTTTAGCTCCAAAAAATATTTTGCAAATCAAGAGAACGTCAACAAGTATGCTGGAACTCGTCAACTCGGAACTTTTTTGGATGTGTCGTATGAGGATATTGGTTATATTGAGATACCGCCGCAGCTCAAAGAATTACAGAATCTGGAGCTAGTTTGTGATCTAAAAAATTGGGTTGCAAAGTATCTGGAAGTAGTTAAAGCTAATTCTGACTTGAACAATATAGAGATTTTGAAGCAAGTTCAAAGTGGCGGAGTATATCTAGACAAGAAAAACAAAACAGTTTCCAAAAACAAAAATCTAGTTTTATTTCACCCTTGGTGTCTTGACCCAACTTTTGGCTCTGAGATTGATAATTCTGACAAAATATTATTACTTGAACCCAGCCATTTTGAGCAATATCCGATGTCCCAAAAACGAATTAACTTCATTCTTGATCTAGCTCAAAACATTCCTGGAATCAATGTTATTGTTGGAGAGGTTGATGAACTTGACCTTACCAAATATTCTAGAATTATAACCAAAAAATACCCTGCAATCGAACATTGGTTAGAACTTCTTAACTTTGAAATTATCAAGCCAGATTATATGTTCCCAACCGTTTATGGTTATTTTGGTTCATTCATGGGCTACTGGAAAAAGTGCGAGAGGTGTTTGTAAAGATATTTAAACCCAAATATCGAAACTCAATATAAATTGATTAATAGACAACTTTACTTTTTTTTATACTCAAACTATTTTAAATTTCGGATTAGAAATCACCAATTGTCATCCTGAACTTGTTTCAGGATCTAGAGAACGAGCAATCAAGGCAAAAATGCAAATCCGATATTCTAAGTGTGAAAAGTATAAAAGCTTTATTTCGCCCTTCATTCTGAACACTGAAACAAGTTCAGTATAAACTCCGTGAAGAATCTGTTATGAATCGAAAGGCAAAAAATAACTATTTGCACTAAACAGCTAACGGATCTTTCGTTTTACTCAAGATGACGACAAAAGACATCCAAAATTTTAAAAGTTGATTTTAGGTTTTGATTTTACTTTTCTACAACAAACTCCAAAAGATAACCTATTGCACAGGCAGCGCTCGATACATTGAGGCTTTCTTTGAGACCTTTCATAGTTAAATGTAATTCTTGATCACATTGGTTCCTGACAAGCCCTGACACTCCGTGAATTTCGTTGCCTAGCCAAAGCAAAGTGTTGTTTTCAATTTTGTTATTTCTCAAATATTCGTTGATATTGAGGCTTTTATCACTAATTTCTATTGCCAAATGTTTGTAATTTTGATATTGGTCAAAGACTTCTTGAGAGTGGTCAAAGTGTTGCCATTTTACTGTTTTTTCGGCTCCAATTGCTGTTTTTGAGATTTGTTTTATATTAGCTGTCACTGGTTGTGGTGTGTAACCTACAAGAATAACATCCCATCCCAAGGCGTCACAAGTTCGTAAGATTGATCCAACATTCCAAGCCGATCTTATATTTTCGAGAACGAAGGTCATTGGTTGATTTTTGTTAAGTAATATTGAATTGTCAATGGTTGAGTTATGAATCAAATGATCAATCTTTCTGAAATATAATCTTACAAAAAATACTTTACTTACAGTTATTTATATATGAATTGTAGCTCAT
>JAYTWQ010000046.1:0-2478 GCA_043743355.1 bacterium
CATTTTTGTCTTGATTACTCGTTCTCTAGATCCTGAAACAAGTTCAGGATGACAATCGGTGATTTCTAATCCGAAATTTAAAATAGATTGAGTATAAGAATCATATTACACGGTCGTCATCCTCAGCTTGACTGGGGATCTAAAAAGTAAGCAAATAAAAAGTAATTTTATGAGTACATTCGTATAGATACCTAAATTAAATATTGCTTGATAAAAACACTCAAAACCGCCAAATATTTTTTATTATTTTTTTGTAACCACCTAAATATCATTTGGTGAGGCGGAAAACAATATTTGACTAATGCAAAAAAGTATGTTATAGTTCGTTTAGTTTTAAGTATTAATTAAATCTATATGTCAAAATTTTTCACTACTCTTTTCCTTACTATCGCAACTCTTTTGAGCGGATTAGTAATGGCTACACCAGCAATTAATGTGAGTGCAGCACTCAACGATCCATTACGATGTTCTTTCCCAGGAAGATATATCGAACGAAGCCAACCTGACGCTCCTTGTGTCTCTTGTCCAGTTGATTATTATTGCCCTACCCAAATCAGAAACGGTTCAGATGGCAAGCCAAGCCAATTCTCACCAGAAAAACCAGGTAAAAATGGTCAAATTAACTCAGAAGTTATCCCCTGCCCATCTGGAACAACAACAATGGGATTCACATATCACCCATACAAATTATCTCTACTTACTAAAGATGAAGATGGATTCAAAGTTGGAACTTTAGCAACTGATATGTCAATGTGTAGAACTCCAGATTTTAAATGTCCAGCATCCACACCTCGATTAGTAAACGTGAATGGCAAATCAAGTTGTTATTCAGCCTGCCCATCAGCTCAAGTCGAGGTAATCAAAGACGGTGTACAATCCTGTATTTTAGAATGTAGATCAGGAGAAACATCTGTCAACGGCAAATGTTACGAAGCTTGCAAAGACGGTAATACATTAACAATAATTAACGGTATCGTGAATTGTAATGACAAATGTCTTGCTAGCTCAATCAAAGGACAAATTGTCGGACCAAAAGGTAACTGCGAATGTCCAGTAGGAACTCAGATTATTATTGATTCTGGTAGCTATTCAACAGGTCGATGCGGAGTTGTAATTATCTCATCATCTAGCTCTTCTGTTACTCCACCACCACTTTCTTCTAGTTCAGTCACTCCACCTCCAGTTTCTTCATCTAGCTCTTCAGCTATTCCAGCATGTACGATCCCAGGTCAAATCCGATCATACGGAACTTGTGTATGTCCGAACCCAAATTATGCAATTGTTGCTGCTAACGGAACAAAATCATGTGGAACATGTCCAAAAGACAACTTTATTACTCAAGTTGGAGTCGAAGCAACAGGAGAAATTACCTACAAATGTAATGCTCCAGAAGTTAAACCAGAACCAGAAAAGCCAACTAATAATGGCGGAGGCGGAGGTTCAAACATTTGGGACTATGTATTGTACGGAGTTGGAGCTTACTTGTTGTATGACGGATTCACTTGCGGAGGTTTGTATAGCTTTGTAAGCTGCGACTCTCCAAAGCCTGTTGTCACCGCTCCAGTTAATAATCAACCCTACGGACCAGTGAATGATTGTAATTATTACGGAAATTGTCCTGCTCCAGAAGTTTGTCCATCTGATAGACGACCTGAGTCAACAAACAATGGAACCAAATGTGTATGTGCTTATGGAACTATTGAATACGGCAATTCATGTGGTGTAGAAATCAATGTACCTAGCCCAAAAATTCCAACAGATGCAAAACCAAGGGGAAGAGATTTTGATCCAAATGACTTTACTTCATTCAATTATTTAGATGATTCATATCTAACAAGTTATGTTCCAAATGAATATCAATATGGTAATGATTCTCTATCATTCAACTCTGGAAATGACTTTGGTTCTAGTTCTAATGATTCATATCTAACAAGTTATGTTCCAAATGAATATACTTACGATTATTTGTCTTAATTATTTAATTAATACATAACTCCCTTATTTTTTAGGGGTTTTTTGCTGAAAAAAATTATTTGCTAAATCACAAAATATATGCTATAATAATATTATGAAACTAAATAACTTTGAATCCTTTGAATCCTTTAAATCCTTTAAAAACTTACAAACGAATGAACAAAACAGTTCAAATGAATTTAAATATTCTAAATTCTTAACTTTTTTGGCTACTTTTTTGGTTGTGTCTAGTTCGGGAATCACTAACCTAAATGCCAAATTAGCACAAGATACTACTCAAGCAATCAAAACGGAAGTTCAATTATCTCAACTAGATACTGAAATTTACTCCAACGATATTGAAGCCAAAAACGATATTCGAATTGAACTTAAATTATCCACATATACTATGAAAGTTTTTTTAGGGGATACAGTTATCGAAAGTTTCAAAGTTGGTATTGGTAAAGATATTTGTATATTATCAAATGGAGTTAAGATCGACTGCAAAACGCCAGTTGGTGCATG
>JAYTWQ010000047.1:0-3553 GCA_043743355.1 bacterium
CATTTTTGTCTTGATTACTCGTTCTCTAGATCCTGAAACAAGTTCAGGATGACAATCGGTGATTTCTAATCCGAAATTTAAAATAGATTGAGTATAAAAGAAACCAGGACAGAAGCTAATAAACATACTTTTGACTAAATAACAGGGTTTGAGTATTTCTATTTTGACGTCACTTTCACTTGTTCCCAGTTCCATGCGGTACTAATAATATTTTCGAGGTCTGAGTTCGTCGGATTCCATCCAAGGAAGGATTTTGCTAAAGAATTGTCTGCAACTAATTGATCAGGATCTCCATCTCGTCTCGCACCAATTTCCAAATTAATTTGGTGACCTGTAATTTTGGTAACTGTGTCAAAAACTTGCTGATTACTATATCCAGAACCTGTTCCAAGATTAATCGACTTTACAACTCCGTCCGTTTCCAAAAGTTTTTGGAGTGCTAGAATGTGGGCTGAGGCAAGATCAATTGTGTGAATATAATCTCGAACACAGGTTCCATCTGGTGTGTTATAATCATTTCCAAAAATTCTAAAAACCTTATCAGAGCCAATTGATTGAAGAATTGAAGGAATCAAATGAGTCTCTGGGTTGTGATTTTCACCTGTCCGTTCTAACTTGTCTGCGCCGCAAGCATTAAAGTATCGTAAACAGATCGAATCCATCATATAACTCCGACCAAAATCTCTTAGCATCTGTTCAATCACAAGTTTAGTATATCCATACGTATTAATTGGATTAATTTTTGATGTCTCAAGGATTGGAATAGATTCTGGAATACCATAAACCGCAGCCGTCGAACTAAAAACAATTTTTTTGATATTATTGTCTAACGCTTTTTTGAATAGGTTATAGCTACTAATTACATTATTCTCATAGTATAAGGCTGGGTTAATTTGACTTTCGCCAACTTCAATCGACGCTGCAAAATGTATTATTCCGTCAATTTTGTTATTCTCAAAAAGACTATCAAGATTATCAGAATTTAGTAAGTTGCCTTTAATGGTATTGATCCTAGCACCAAACTCAATAAAGTTTTGTAACAGAACTGGATTCAATTCTACCATATCAAATATTGTGACATTCCAATCAGTTTTTTCTAAAATTTCAAACACTGTCTGAGAACCAATATAGCCAGCTCCACCAGTAACTAATATATTTTTCATATATATCTAATTTAGATAACTAAAATAATATTGGCAAGTTTAAAACAACCCTTCTTGCTCCTCAAACGGTTCTAATTTTTTGACCATCGATAAAAGTGACTTAAAACCACATAATTCTAGATCTTCAATTCCCGCCGTCAAATCATAGCCTGAAATACTAAATTGAGCTTCTGGAACTGGATGCAAGGCTGAAAGAATATATGTATCAACAATCACTTTATAATTTGTCTTTAATTTTTCAATTAACTTTTGATTCTTTTTATCGGTCAAAAAAGCTTCAAGATTATTGCCAGACCACGACGCACCCGCAGTCCTAATAAAAGGCGTTTTGTCTATTCCAAGTCGGTCAAAAAAAGCATAAAGAGATCCAACTTGCTGCAAAAATCCTGTTGCAGTCTTTGTGCCAATACCTTCCACGCCCTTCAGATTATCTGAGCCGTCGCCAACAAGTGCTTTGTAATCAAGCCACTGTAATGGTTCTAATTCATATTTGGTTTTGAAATTTTGCCGATCAAATTCTGACAAATCGCCTCTACTAGAACTAATGAAAGCTAGATTGTCGAGCGAAAAGAGCTGATATAGATCTCGATCAGAACTAAATATGCGAATCATATTATCCTTCTGTGCAGCCTGAATCTTGAGTTCGTCTAACCTATACGGAAAAGATGGAATCTCATTAGCAGTTTCATCCCCAAAAAGATCCAAAATATCGCCCGATTGTTTTTTAAGCTCAGCCTTGGAAATAGTTTGAAAATTGGTCAACAAATCAAGACAAATAGAAAATATAACGTCGTCAGCCTCCCATCCTTCATAAGCAAAATAGTTTTTGGAAACTTTGCGTGACCAGGAATGAATTAGCGGTATTTGGGCAACTAGATCAGATTCAATTTCGGCTCGTCCTGCCTTGTAACCATCCATAGTTTTGTGTCTCCAAGTAGGCTTTGGAGTATCACAGGCAAAAACAATTTCTTGTGGCTTGTAATGTCTAATTAACTCAATTACAGTCTTTGCAAAACCGAAAAAAGCTCCAACGGGCCTGCCTTCGTAGGTTAGATTAGGATATGCAAAATAGGATTTGTACATTAAGTACGAAGAGTCAACAACAATAGTTTTCATTATGTATGAAGGTTGCTAGAAATGTGGGTAAATGTCAAATTTGTGTTTTTAATTCACATAAAGCTCCTTTTGCAATTTAACCTTTGTATAGTTTATTTGCTAAAGATAGTTTTGATCTCTTGTAAAGAGAAATTATTTTTTTACTTCATCACATTCTCACCATAGACCTTAAACCATTTTTTGGTTTGTTTCCAATCTGGACAGTATTGTTCAACTAGATTCCAAAACTTTCGAGAATGGTTCATTTCTTTTCTATGGCATAATTCGTGAATAATTACATAATCTATAATATCAGCGGGACATTTGGCAAGATCAGAATTGAATACTAGAACACCTTTGGAACTACACGATCCCCACTTTGATTTGAGTTTTTTGACCTTGACGATTGAGTAATTAACACAGATTAGATTTGCGAAAAAAGGTAATTTTGTTTCTAGGTAATTTTCTAATTGAGCTTTGTAGAATTGTTTGTAATCATCATTTATATTTAATTTAACTTGCTGTTTTGAACTGTCATTCTGAGCGAATCGAAGAATCCCCTCGTTTTTCATGACAAAATTCTTATTTTTTAAACTATCAGAAAGTTCACAATCAGCTATTTTAGATCCTGAAACAAGTTCAGGAAGACACCTAGCAAAAATAACCTTTTCGCCAAACAACCAAAAGGTATTTTCATTATTAAGATACTCAGATGATTTACTTTCCTTTTTCTTTTCAAGTAGTTTCATCTTTGATTCTATCCATTCTTTCTTGCTTTCCAAAAGTTGATTGATATACTTCATTGGAGTTTTTAGTGGAACACGCACAAACAATCCTTTCGAACCGATCTGCAACCCAATTGTTCTGCGTTTGCTAAAAATAACCTGAGGCTGCATTCTAATATATTCAAACAAAAAGTCAATTATGGCAAAAAGTTATTTTTGAGCTCATCCAGATCTTCGCATTGTACGTATTGAGAACTGACCTGTATGCCGAATTCTATAGATTCTTTGATTCCCAAATTATGAACAAGTCCACAAACTATTCCTGCAACTAAAGAATCACCTGCACCAGCCAGATTTTTGACTTTAACAACCTTATCAGGAATGTGTATAACATTATTTTCAAAACCAAATATAACACCCTCTGAGCCTCGAGAATGGACTACAACAGGAATACTTTTCAGGAGTTCTAAGACTATTTTTTGGGATGATATCAAACCCAAGTTGTTTGTACAGGAAAGTTTTTCTAGTTCGTGAACATTCGGTTTGATCATGAACGGTTTTGCTTTGAGC
>JAYTWQ010000048.1:0-2356 GCA_043743355.1 bacterium
AGAAGCTTAGAAACAGCTGAAGCTAAAATCCAGCTATGTACAATCAGGCTACAGATCAGAAAATTAACAAAGAATTAGATATCAAATGGTTTCTATAGAGCAAACGGTATTGCAAATGTTAAAGATTACGGAGCAAGAGGTGATTATAATTTAACAACAAATTCTGGAACAGATGATTATTTAGCAATTCAATTATGCATTGATAGTAATGCTTATTCATTCATTCCAGATGGTATATATTTAATTAACAACACCCTCAAATTAGTTTCTGGGAAAGAAATATTTGGTCAAAGCAAGCAAAAGACAGTTCTATGTCGTAGACCTCAAACTAAAACAGACCTTGGAACACGAAGAGCAAACTCTGGGGCGATAGATGATTTTAATGTTAATGCTTATTTTGCTTTTTTATATGTTGAAAGTGAACTCTGGAATAGAGACTGTAAAATTACTAATTTGACGTTCACATCTTCGATTCGAAACGAGATGGTCGATTATGGGTTTTATGCTCCAAGGCTAAACAATTTTATTATTTCAAATATTGATATGACATTCGTGTTTTATGGTCTTTATGGTCATGACATCTTTCTTGGTAATTTTCAAAGAATTAGCGTGCACGCACATAGATCAGCTATTAGCCTTGTAGAAGACACTGTGGGTGTCTGTGGAGGTACTACACTAAATATTAGTGATATAGATTGTAACGGAGGAGAATACCACCTAAATTCTATTGGATATGATATTCGTGGTTTGAATTATTCCTCATTTACACACTGTTCATCTGATGGACATTACAAAGCCTTTAATTTTAAGAATTGTAGTGAAATAGTATTGAACGGTTGCGGAGCGGAAGGAGTATTCCCTATATCACAATATGATGCTGTCTTGGGTATTTTTAATAGTAAAATCACAATAAACGCAATGAGAATATTAGGAGTTGCGAATTATAATTTTCCTGGTTTCTCAAGTTTTCCTCTCGGTGACGATACATATTATCTCCTGTTTGTAAACAGTAAGGTTGTCATGAACACATGCACATTCAGTCCAATTGCTTCTGTGCCTAATAAAATGTTTAACGTCGTTCTTCTTGGTAGCTCAAGTGTTATTGCAAATAACTGCATGATGCCCACAAATGGTAGCTTGGGGACCGCTGTTAATGACTCATCATCTTTACAAATCAATGATGGTTTTGATATTAAGAGAACAACTGCAACTGGAACCAAAACTGTGAATTTTGTTTGATAATAAAAATATTCAAAATAATAAATTTAAAATAAGCCTTGCACAAAAAACGAATTAATTTTAATATTTACATATTATGTTCCTAGACTATATTATAGGTTTTTTTGTCGGTTTGTTTTGGTTTTTGGTTATTTTTATTCCTGCTATTGCAATTCATGAGTTCGGTCATATGTTGATGGCAAAGCTGTGCGGGGTTAGGATTCCAGAATATGGTATTGGAATGCCGTTTACCAAAAGATTATTCTGGGTCAAGAAATTCGGTACCATCTGGTCGTTTTATCCTCTGCTACTTGGTGGCTTTGTCAGGATTTTTGGAGATAACGACGCTATTGATAATGCTCATGACAAACTTTTGACTAATCCAACCGAAAGCAAATCAGAATATATTGATTCTAGAATTTCCGAAATACTTGGTGCTCGAGAATTACAATTTTTCTTGGAGAGCAATGGGTTAGAATATACCAAAGATTGGATTCTTTTTGAAAAGTCAAAATTTGCAGCTGGTCAAAACGTAGATTCAGAAAAAAACTTGATCTCAGCTTTTGAATCCAAAACAAATCAACTTCGAACGTTGGTTGATTGGGAATACCACAAAGAAATTAAAGCCAAAGATACTTTTTTTCACAAAAACTGGTTACAACAAACAATAATTATTTTGGGCGGAGTCACATTTAATTTTATCACCGCTTTTGTTTGTTTTTGGGTTTTGTTTTCGTTCTTTATGGTTCCGATTACTTTGGAAGAATTATCAGGATATAACAATGATCAAATCAAATCAAAAAGTGAGTACATAATCGCAGGTATTCCAGAGGGTGGGCTTGCTTACAAAGCTGGGATTAGATCAGGTGATAAAATCTATTCTCTTGCAAATCAAAAATTAGCAGATCTCAAAAATCTTGATGAATTTAGGTTGATTCTAAAAGCTAATAAGGGTCAAATTGTCAATGTAGTTTTCCAGCCAAAGGAATCCACTGAGAAAGTAACAAAGCCAGTTGAACTGATCGAAACTGACGGAAAGCTATTGTTTGGAATAGGGAATATGGGAGTAAATGTATCATTTAATAATAGTGTAGCAACTTCGATGGCTGTTAACAAAATAAAAACTTTTGTAGTATTG
>JAYTWQ010000049.1:0-3809 GCA_043743355.1 bacterium
AGGTTATCTAGGGAGTGGCTAAACAAAGTTTTGACGAGGGTAACCTTAATTATGTCAAAGTTGGTACTGTTTCGAGTATACCTCTTATCCACTCATCAATACTTCCCGCACCCATACACATAACCAAGTCACCTTGTCCGAGATATTTTTTGATCAATTGCAAACCCGAATCATCAGAATTAACAATTTCAAATTTAGAATTATTTTTGAGCCCAGATTTGGTCAAAATTTCTTGCGGGGTCAAAATTTTTAGTTCAGAATACTCGCGAGAAAGATAAGTTGGTAGCCACAGTACTTTGTCAGCAAGGTCAAAACATGTTTGGTAGCCTTCTTGAATATCGCTTTGATGTTGCCTTATGTTCTGATGTGGTTGATAAACAATTACCAATTTTTGATTTGGTTCTAGAATTTCTCGAGCGAGTTGTATTGTAGCACGAATTTCGGTAGGATGGTGAGCGTAATCAGAATACAAATTCTTTGCCACTTTCTCGAATCGCCTTTCTGTACCTGGGAACTGAGCCAAAGACTTAAAAACTTTATCTTGATTAGCTTCCTTGAAGAACATCGCTAGCATTACAATAACAAGAGTGGCATTTTTGCGGAGGTGAACTCCAGGGAGCTTGATCCAGTCATCATCTTGAAAATACTGTTGATTATTCTCGGCACTCTCATCCAAAAAGTAAATTTCTTTGTCTTCAAGCATATTCTTGAGTTTCATATTGCTTTGGTTCAAAACCCTATTGACGTTAGTCTCCACGTCTTGCCACGCTAGTAGATTCTCGGACTGGTCAAAGAACTGCACAAAGCTCTCTACATAATCCTTTTCGGTTGGATAAGTATCAGGATGGTCATAATCGAGCGACGGAATAAGCGAAATATGAGGATGAAAGTTAAGAAAATTCCGATCAAATTCATCACATTCATAAACAAAATACTGTGAACCTAGGGCGAACTCCCCTGACCGACCGTAGCTAATATTGGTTCCAATCAAATACGAAATCGGAATTCCTAGTTGCTTGAATACCCAGACGGCTAGTCCAGTTGTAGTAGTTTTGCCGTGAGTGCCTGCAATTGCAATTAATTTTAGGTTTTTTTCGACCAAGATTCGATTGATTAGTTCGTGCCGTTTGGAGATCTTGATATTATTCTCAACTGCAAAAATAATATGCGGATGATCTGTCGCCAAAGCAGAGGTTATAACTATTTCGTGGAATGCATTGACTTCGTATAAAGTTGCTATCTCTTCTAAAGATTGACCAATTTTTATTTGACAACCTCGTTCGATAAGATCAACCGTATTCTTGGATTCTTGATTGTCGGACCCGGTAACAATGTAACCGCAATCGAGCGCAAGGTGTGCAAGAGCGGAAAGTCCTGTCCCGCCGATTCCAGAAAAGTAAATGTGTTGATTGGTTGTGTTAGTTGTAGGCATATTTGACATAGTTAATTTTGTTTGATAGAATTATTAATGAATTTGGGATTACCCACAAGCCTTCTAGCAATAGAAGGAGTATTTTTTGGTCTGAATTAATTATATAGATCACGGAAGCAATCTTTTACTTTATTAAAATCATTTTCTGAAAGGTCACCAAGGAGATTTTCTAACCTCCTGTAATCAATCACTTTTATTTGACTCAAAACAGCAACCATTTCCAAACCCTGAAATACAAAATCACAAAACCAGCTTCCTATTTTTATTTTGGTAGAAGTCGGGACAACCAGAAAGTTATGTCTTGAGAGTTTTTTGTAAATTACCACAGGTCTAGAAAAGTTTTTACCTTTGCCAAATATTTCATAACCAATGTTCTGTCCAATATTCACCCACCAGACTTGACCCTCTTTTACACTTGGAGGATTTTTAACCTTCTGATCAGTTTTGATTTTGATTTTAGTCCAGTCAATTATTTTTTGTTGAGTTAAGGAATTTTGCATAAATTAGTTAAAGATTAGGTCGTGGAGTTCTGGGCAAAAAGTTTCAAATTCTTCTTTGGTTATATTATCTCCGATATGTTTTGCAAATATATTTTTTTCATTGTTTGTAAGCTTTTTTTCTTTTAGGTAATCTTTGAATTTTGCAATTTCTAAGTTCCAATCTGGATATTTTTCAGTTATTAGTCTTTTTGGGTATAATTTTTCCTGTTCTTCTTGTTTCAATATAATTAGATCCGAAGGGTCAATTTCTGTTAACAAACTTTTAATCTGTGGATTATCATCAATAACTACTTTTAGCTGAGAGTTAAAAATATTTGACTTTTGATATGTATTAAAGTTTGTTTTAATTTTTTGAAAAATAAGATTTTTTTGGAGATTGTTTGCATCGCCTTGAGAAGTTATACAGAGAACTGATTTATGAGTTTTGTTTTTACTTATGAACGAATTAATTAATTTTGCCATTGATCCTTCGCAAAAAATCACGGCATTTGGAACAAAATCGCTAAATCCTGCACCCAACATTTTATTAGACGCTATTAGACATTCCCCACCAGAATATCCATCTTGACCCTGACCCAGATTACCTTCGAGATCTACAGTTTGACCTTTTTCGATCAAATATACTTTTTGGGAGTCGTAATATTCAGCTGCCGCACTAATTATGAATGGTGAATGAGTTGATATTATGAATTGGATGTTACAATCGTTAAAAAAATTCAGAATTTTTGGTATAAATTTTTGATAATCTGGGTGCAAATATTTTTCTGGTTCATCGATTAACATTATTATCATATCAATACTCGGTGAATTATTTTTTATGTTAAATTTGCTGGGGTATGAATTAGTTGCAATTGTCTCGCCAGTTTCTTGTTCAAATTTGTAACCTTGTATTTTTGTTGCCTCAATTATACATAGTACAAATTGTAATAATGCTTTTTTACCCTCAGAAAAGTTTACCAAGTCAGTAATTTTGTCTTTAGCTCTAAAAACTTCATCTTCACTAGTAAAAAATTGAACCCCTGATCCTACTTTGGTTATTTTAGTAATACCACTTATCTCTCCAAAAAGTTTGTAAAGCTCGGTATCAGATTCAAAATCCTTCATTATATCTACTGTATTAAACAAAGCCAGGTTTTCCTCATTAAAAAATTCTACAATAGGAATAAAATTTTGATCTTTAAAAGCCGAAGTTATCTTATCTGTATTTTGCTCCCTGAAAAGTCCATTTTCAATGCCAGAATAAATTATCGAAATTTGTGTAGTCGATTTGTTCGAGTAAGATTCTCTAAACTTTGAGTTTTTCAAATACCTAAAAAAATTACCTTCAAAAACATATCCAGCTTTTTGATTTTGACACCTAACTTCGTACAATCCTTCCAACACACTGCTCTTACCGCAGCCGTTTTTGCCGACAAGATAATTGACTTGAGCTAAGTTGTTCAAAGTCAAACCTTCTTCACTCTGAATCGCTTTGAAGTTTTTGATTGTAATACTGTCCAGCATATCATTATATCATCAATTGTTAATTACTGTTTGACAAGGTGTGTTACAAATCATTCATAATCTCAATCTTGGCTCCGACACTGTTAAGTCTTGTAGCAATATCTTCATAACCTCTTTTAATTGAATAAACATTTCGGAGAATCGAAGTTCCGTTGGCTCGTAGCATGCAGATCAGAATGATTACAGATGGTCGAAGTGCTGGTGGACACACCATCTGAGTTGGAGTAAGTTCGGTTTTACCTTCGATATATACTCGATGCGGATCAGCTAATATTACATTGGCTCCAAGCCGCTTGAGCTCCGTAAAGTACAAGGCTCGGTCTTCGTATGTCCAGTCGTGAATTAGAGTTGTACCAACAGCCTGAGTTGCAATC
>JAYTWQ010000050.1:0-2629 GCA_043743355.1 bacterium
TGATTGTCAGTACAATTGAATGTGTACTGTGTATAGTTATCATATACATAATCTTTTATTTCTCCAGATTCTGAATGGATAAAGTTTATTTCTCCAGAATCTGTTTCAGTTTCTTCCCACATTTCGGTTGGCTCACCGTCTTCTGTTAGGTTAAACTCTGAATTAGAAATTAAACCAAACTTGTCATTTAAAAATGATAAAAATGAATTTTCTTTTGTTTCTTGGATTAATAGTGTGTTAGGCATAGATTCTTTTGTTTCTTGGATTAATAGTGTGTTAGGCATAGATAATTAATTATACTATAATTATAACAAACAATAAACAACTTGTCAAGTATTATTATGTTAAGAAGTCTTTATCTATTGTTTACAACAGGCTTAACAAGACTTTATTTAATCAATTATTAATATACAATAATTGACAAAACCTAGAAAAAAAGTTATGTTTAAAATATGGAAAAACTAAAAAGAGCAAAAAATTTTATATCTATTCATACAATTGTAGTAGAGATTAAAAAAAGAGATGACAAGCTCAAAGTTTCAAGTGTAAAAATTTTGCAAATAATAAACACTCCAGAATTTTGGAATGAGTTTGTGAACTTAGTGTCAAGCTTTGTTAAAAAATAATTAAATCAAAATATATATGATTCAAACTAATCTATCAGAATTTCTACAAAAAAAAGTACAATTAGATACAAAAAAATGTATTCAAACTAAATGCGGATTTTGTCAAAAAGATACTCAATGTCAAGATATTTTTGGTCCAAACTTTACAAATTTAGACTTTTTATACTCAAGATATATTTGCGAAAACTGTGCATTTCTTTTTGACGATGATTTACGAAAAAATTGTTTCTATATTTATCAAGAAAACAATCAAACAGTAATTCAAAAAATTAAACAAAATGAATTTGCAGATATTATTAGAAACCCAAAACTTCCTTGTATTTTAGGTTTTTCTGAGTCAAGAAAAATGCACAGATTATTCAAAGCAAAAGTCAACTATACAAAACAAGATTTTGCGATTCAATGTGATAAAATTCGAGTTAATCTTGATTTAGACAAAGACATTAAGTTAATGAATGATCTTGAAAAATTGTACAATAAGTATGAACTGTCTAAAAGTTGGCTAATTAATGGTGATATACCGCCGCCATACATAATTAAAATGGGTCAAGATTATTTCAGATACAAAGAAATAACTCAAAACTTAATCGGTGATTATAAACTAAATACACTTGTAGCGTTTATCAATTCTGACAGAATTTTTGAATCAAAAACTTAAAATTATGATAAAAGAAATTACAATAATCACACAAGATCAATTAGATAGCTTTAGAGCTAATCTGACAGAAGCTCAAAATCAAGCGGTGGATATTCTAAGAATAATCTGGAAGGGTATTGACTGGTCAAAAGTCAAAGGAACAAGAATGATGACCATATCTAGCGAATTTGAGGGTCAGGCTACAATCAGAGCAAGGCAACACTCAAACCTAACAGAGTTCATCAATGCTTTGTCAAAGCGTATGAATAGCCAGCCAGACGCTCAAATCGTGTCTTTATTACATGATGATGAATTAGTTTTGAATGCAATTCGCTCAGAAATTAAAATTATTATGGCAATGTTGCAACTTCTCAAAGAGCGTGCAAATGCAGATTATTTGGAATGGAAAATGGATAATGATAATACTAAAAATCTAAAAGCTAGAGCCAAAACAGTTAAAAATCAAGATCAGAGTTTGCGAGAAGTTATGCAAAATCAAAATAATCAAAATACCTTAATATAATCAATATGTCCGAAAAAATTACTATTTCAACTCAAAAACACTTTATCAATTTTCAAATTGAACTTTTATCACCGTTAATTCACACAGAAGAAGTGGCAAGTAATGTTGCAACTTTTTATAGACAAAAATATCTCAAAAATAGTAAAGCATATATGATTCCAACTATGCGAGGCAATGCAATGAGAGGGTTGATGCGTAGATGCCTCATGTCACATTTATTAGACACTATTGAAATTTATTATACTCAAGATAGTTCTCAACAGTCACTTGATGTTGATACAGCTTACGCTTTGCTGGGTGGGGCGTTGACTGGTTCAGAAAGCCTTTTTAATATGCACGAGACAAGAAAGCTAAGAGACTTGTTGCCAGCATTATCTATTTTCGGGTCCGCACTTGGAGATCGAATGTTACAAGGTAAGATTGAAGTTGGGTGTGCTTATCCAGAATGCAAAGAATTAGAAACTGGAGAATTATCAGTCTATGATTTGATGGATAATGTTCGTCATATTAGAATTGACGACATGAAACTTATCTTTGGTGATGACTATGTAGATAGAGCTAAAAAAGAAATTAAGCTCAACAAAAAAGGTGAGATCATCGATGATAAAGCTCAGATGATGTTTTATGACATAGAAGTAATGTCAAAAGGTGCCATTCTTAATTGGTCAGTTAGTATTGATAGCAAGAATAAGATGGAATATGCTTGTCTAGCTAGAGCATTAAAACAACTTCAGGAATTTGGTTATTTAGGTGGAAAATCTAGTGCAGGGTACGGTCAGTTTAAATTCTTAGAATCTGTTGAAAAGATGGACTCTACACTGTACGATCAACACTTAGAAGACA
>JAYTWQ010000051.1:0-4140 GCA_043743355.1 bacterium
TTATTGGTTTCTTAGCTCAAATGGATAGAGCAGTTCCGTCCTAAGGAAAAGGTTGCGGGTTCAAGTCCAGCAGAGACCACCAATATTATTTTAAAACCCATTTGGGTTATTTTTTTTTGGGGTTGTATTAATCTTTTACTAGCTTAACTTTTTATTAGCAGATAAAATTTTTTATTACCCATCTTCCGAGTTAAACTAATTTATATAAAAACTAAGCTTGTTTCGTCATTCAGAACGAAGTGAAGAATCTAAAAAGTATTTCTTTGAATATGCTAGTTCATCTGAGTTTTAGTGATTAATACAGATCCTTCTCTTTGCACTGGGTGACGAATTGATTTGCATCTCAAATGTTGAAAAGATTTTTTAAACTTAAAATATAATTATGTAAACTTTCCGCATTCAGAATATCAGGTTTGCATCTATATTTGATTGCTCGTTTTTCCAGATCCTGAAACAAGTTCAGGATGACAATCGGTAATTTATAATCCGAAATTTAAAATAGGTTGAGTATAAACTATTTTCCAACGGCTTTATTCCCTTTTGGAGCCAACTTTTTGCACCGTTCTGAACAATATTTGATTTCTGACCAGACACCTTCCCATTTTTTCCTATACTGGAACGGTCTATCGCAGGCCATACACATTTTTGTCGCAAGTGTTCTCTTTAATCCCTGAAATTTTGATTTTTTTTCCATACATTTAATAATTAGCTAAGAATTGAATTGTTGACAAGAGATGCAAGATTTGTCCAAATAGTAATGTATTTCATTAATTATGTTCCAAAAATTCGTTCAAGATCGTGAGTGGCTCAAAGATTTTATCCAAAGTTTCCAAAAGAATTCAGTTTTTTTCTATTCTTGCATTGTGATTATAATGGGCTTTTTCACATATTTTCAAGGTTATAATCAGCCGCAATCTTTGTTTTGGGATGAGAATTATCATGTCTCCTCTGCCGAAAGATATCTTCAAGGCAACCTTTTTATGGAGCCTCATCCACCACTGGGTAAGTTGATTATTGCATTAGGTGAAAAATTAATACACCCAAATGATGGAATAGACAAAACCGCCGTTGCGGTTGGTGATGCAAAGGATGACAGTATTCCGCATATTGCAGAGATTCCAAAAGATTTTAAGTTTGATGGTTATAGATTCTTTCCAGTCTTAGCCGCTTGGCTCTGTTGTTTTTTGTTGCTTTGGTTACTTTATATTTTGCTTTCTAATGAGCATTTGGCTTTTCTTTTTACTCTTCCATACGTTTTTGATAATGCTATTGTAGTTCACTCTCGTGGTGCGATGCTTGATGGAATCCAAATGTTTTTTATACTTTCAGCATTAGTCTGGTTTGCCAAAATGTGGAAAGAAAATCGTCGATCTCTATCTGATTTTGGAATCTATGGAATTTTGTTAGGTCTCAATGTTGCAACTAAGCTCAATGGTCTGATTCTAATCATTCCGCCGCTTGCTTTGTTTCTCAAAGATGTGTATGTATGGGATGAGAATTTAAAGAATTTTGTAATCCAAAAAATTAAAATGGTAACAACTGGTTTATTTATTTTTTATCTTTTCTATTTGACTTTTGGTTATTCACTTAACTCTGCTTTATTGCCAAAAATCTCAGATCTACTAAAAGATTCTATCAAAGACGCTGCCGAACTAAGCGAAAAGTCCGAAATGTGGCTTAAGATTGTAAATATTATTTTTGCTGGAATATTTGTTTATTTCACTAATGAAGTATTTGAGACACTTAAGCTAAACTCACAAAAATTGAACTATAAAGAATTTCGCAAATTGTTCGAAAATGTTGTTAATTGGATTCAAAAATCTGCATTGATTGCGGCGATTGTCTTGGGTATATTTGGCTCTGTGTTTTATATCCATTTTGCGTTATCCAAAACTCCAATTCCAGCCAATAGTTTCTCAGGGTATATCAAAGAAGACCACAAAAGAGTTCTGGACAAAGGTGAAACGGGAGCTATCACAAACTTTACTTTGCAGCTTCGAGATCATCTTGATTTTGCAAAAAGGTTCCAGGCTGGAGTACCCAAATTAGACCTGACTAAAGGTGACGGCGAAAATGGTTCAAGCCCTTGGACTTGGCCGTTAGGGAATAAGTCAATTCGGTATATGATGGCGTGGGCTGGTACTTGTCAAAAACCAGATTATAAAGATCCTGCGTGTAGATTTTCTTATATTTATCTTATTCCAAATATTTTTGTGTGGGGAATGTGTCTTCTTGGAATCCTACTTTGTTTTATGTTAACTTTTGGCAAACTGATTTTTGGAATTGAGATTAAGGATTATGATTTATTTGGTTTGATCTTAGTTTTTACTGGTATGTATGCTGGATATATGTTCCAAATTGCAGGAATTGATCGTGTTCTTTATCTTTATCATTATTTTATTCCACTAATTTTTTCATTAATTGCCACAGCTCTTTTGTTCAAGTATGTTACACAAAATAACAAGAACAGAGATCTAATTTATACAATTCTAGTTGTCTTTATGCTAATTATGATTCTGAACTTTGTATATTTTGCACCATTTACATACAAGATGGACCTTAGTCCAGATGAATTCAAGCAACACAACTGGTTCAAATTCTGGAACCTCAAAATGGAGCCGTAATACAGAAATTGCTTCTTGTTGAGGGGCTGTCGCGAAGTGGCTGCAGTTGTCGTCATTCCAGATAGTAAAGAAGTGGAGGTTGCATTTTTTCGGTCAAAGCCTTCGACACGATATGATTGGGAATCCTGTAGCTAACTAAATGGTTGTCACCCCTCACCACTGTCATCCTGAACTTAATTCAGGATCCCCTCACTTTCAAATATAAATCTCAGCAATCGTCATCTTGAGCAAAGCGAAAGATCTGTCATTAATTTTAGAATAAAAGTAAACTTGTATATTATAGATGAATTTTTGGATTAAATATTTAGTTATGACCAAATTACTATAATTAGTCTTTAATTAATTCACTTATCATCCCCAGTCAAGCTAAGTATGACGAGTGTAGTGGTTTTAAATTGAAATATTATACCCAATCTCTAATCAACTTTTACATCAAAATTAAAATTCTCCCTATCTAGGGAGTGGCAAAACAAAGTTTTGACGGGGGTAACCTTAATTATGTCAAAGTTAGTACTATTTCGAGTATAATTAGGCAGAATAAAAATTAAATTTTAAAATATTATATTATGACATTAGGTATTGACCCTGGAGTGAACATTGTTGGTTACGGATTCGTGGATGGTTCGCGCGTCAATCCTCAAATTGTAGATTTTGGTATTTTGCATACTGACAAAAAGACCGCCACGGATGGTCATCTTAGACTGCTAGAAATTGCTAATGATTTGGAATTTTTGCTTGACAAATACAAGCCTGAAAAAGCATTAGTTGAAGATTTATTTTTTTTTAAGAATGAGAAAACTGTGATTAGTGTAGCCCAAAGTCGTGGAATGATAATTTATTTACTTGCAAAGCATGGCGTGAAAGTCGAGTCGGTGACGCCACTTCAAGTCAAGAATACGCTGTGTGGATACGGTCGAGCCACCAAAAAACAAGTTCAAGAAATGGTCAAAAGAGTTTATAAACTAGACTCAATTCCACAGCCCGACGATGCCGCTGATGCGCTTGCAATTGCTTGGATGGGGTTATAAATTTTTACAAATTTATGCGATCGAAGTTTGATCAGGACCTATTTGACTTAATATTTTTTATATGGTTTACTTAATATATAAATAGTTCATTTGTGTCTGAAATTAATCCAAACTCAAAAAAAAGTATCGTTGAAAAAACATTACAAATTGCATCTGTAGCCGCTCTTTCTACTAACATGTTGACTATGCGTGCAGATGCATTCCCAGTCAGATTCTCAGGCACACAACCTAATAGTGTCAAAACCGAATATTACGCCGACTTTGATCCCCAAAGAAGAGTTCTAACACAAACAAAAGCTGCAAATCAAAATATTAACACATTTCCAGCAAGTCCAGGGTATCGATATCCTTCAGGTTTTGTTGATAACCTTGTTCAAACTCATCTTCCACCGTTTGCATTAATTAATATTAATAAAGATTTTATGAGTACTGAAAATCTACAAGTTATTAATAACATTAGTGATATACCTGTTGACCAGAGATATATT
>JAYTWQ010000052.1:0-9254 GCA_043743355.1 bacterium
GCTTTTGATCGAATTAGTGAGGCTCATAATAACCCAAGTCAAAGTATTGGTTTGCCAACAGGATTCATACAACTGGATAGGGTTCTCGGAGGTTTCCACAATTCTGATCTAATTATTCTAGCAGCTAGACCTTCAATGGGAAAGACATCTTTGGCACTTGAGATTACAAAGCGAGTTGCTCTAAAGCAAAATATTGGGGTAGCGGTATTTAGTTTAGAAATGTCAAAAGAGCAGTTGGTTGACAAGTTACTTGTATCTGCATCTGGAGTTGATAGCTGGAAAATTCGAACTGGAAAATTCGATGATTCTAATGGAAACAGTGAGTTCATCCAACTCGGTGAAGCTATTAGCCTTTTGGATTCTGCACCAATCTGGATCGATGATTCAGGTAGTCTTAACATATTAGAACTGAGGTCAAAAGCTCGAAAGCTCAAAACTCGTAACAACGTTGGCATGATAATTATAGACTATTTGCAGTTGATGTCAGGCGCTGCGAACAAGAACTATTCCAATAATCGAGTCCAAGAGGTGTCCGAAATCAGTCGTGGACTCAAGATGCTTGCCAAAGAGCTCAATATACCAATCATTGCCCTTTCTCAATTGTCTCGTTCAGTAGAAGGTCGTGAAGACAAAAGACCGATGTTGTCTGATCTTCGAGAATCAGGTTCGATCGAGCAAGATGCCGATGTGGTTATGTTCGTTCACCGTGAAGAAATGTACCGAAAAGAAACTAGCAAGAAAGGCGTGGCAGATATAATTATCTCTAAGCATCGTCATGGAGAAACTGGCTCGGTAGAATTAGCATGGGTTGGTCGATTAGCGACCTTTGACAATCTTGACGCCAGTAAGTTAAGTTACAAGACTAATGAGTAAATCACCGTTATAACTATAAAACCCAATTCTTTATTAAAGCAAGTCATGATTAATTTGGGTTTCTCAAAATAGACTTTTACACAGTAAGCCAAAGTATCTTTTCTCATAAAAATATGGTCAAATTGCCTATCCAAACCCACTTAGATTGTTATCAAAGTTCGAAACGATAAACTAACCTTTGATTCACAAAGAATAGCCGCACACAAACAGATAAATAAAAATTAAAAAGTTTATAGATTAGATTTTGTTATAATTTCTTTTGGGAGCGAGTCGAGCATCTGTATAAGAGTTAATTTCAGATATGTCTTTGACACAATTGTACGCCTGAAAAGAAACAAAGTTCATAACACTTGCAGCTCTACTTAGACTTCTTAGTGTATATGCTGTTATTGCATTACAATTCGAATCAGATTTGTAGCGTATTTCATTTTCAATCTCTGCAAACTGTTCATCGGCAAGCGATCGTGTTTGTAATTCAATAAAATAAATTTTGTCTTTTTCTAATAGCTTTAGAGTGTAATGAATAGAAGAATATTGCTTTTTTTCGTTATCTGGAGTTTTAAAACCAGCTGCTCTAAACCCCTCTTTATCTTTCTCAAACATGTCAACTGTCAAATAAGCAATCTTTTCTGTGATCTCACAATTTTCAAGTTTTGATATTACTTGGTCTACGAATCTCCAGTTAGCTTGATTCAAAAGTAATATTCTCATACCTCCTAAATCTGTTACAATTTCTTAATAATTACTAGGATTAATTTTATGATATTTTATTTTGACATTTATTTTTTTCAAAATCTTGGATTCAAGACTTCCGGACTTTTTAACACGAAAAAGTACGCTATGAATTTTAGAATCCAAAAGTAATTGTAGTTTGTACGAATAATCTTTGAGAAGTCTAACATAGTCTTCACGGTTTTTAACAAAGTCAATTATTATATTCTTAATGTTTTCAGATTAGGCTTGTTCAGAATTATAATTACTTACTGAAAAATCATCAGAATTATTTTCAAGCAAAGGCAGCTCTGAAGTTTGCAGTTGATTGATTAATAGAGAAGAATGATTATTATTTACTAATTGTTTTTGCTTCATATACTTAGTTAGGCTTCAAATTCAGTTTGTCAACGTTGCCAATAATTTTAATTTAGATAAGCTATCTTCCGATGATAGTTTTAATTTCTGGATTTTGTCTTTGTTTGTCCCTGATTTCTTTTTTTTGTTTTTCAATTACTACATCATCGAGGTCATTAATCTTAATTGATTGTCCTGAAAAAGCTGGTAGTATTTGGTTCGCTGCCACTTTGCTTTCTATTTCTGTTTTTAGGGCTAACGAATTCTCTCTGAACATTGAATCTTTTTTAGTTTCTAATTCGCTCCCCTCGTATTCTAATGTACTCTTGTTTTGATTAAAAGTCGCCAACAAATTAATCTGATTAGCAACCGAAAACAATAATAACACGAATATTGAAACGATAGAAATTAACTGGATTAGATATTTATTCATTGCATTATCAATCTTTTATACAATTGATTTTTTGGTCAAATTATTTCCGTATACCAACTGCTCGTTGAACTCTTTGTAAAGTTTTATCAGCTATAATTCTAGCGTTAGATTCACCTTTTTCCAATATATCCAAAACTGTTTGATCGCTAATATTGCTCATATTTTTTTGAAATTGTGTTAAAAAATTCTCAACCACCGTTGCCACCTCTTTCTTTAAATCTCCGTATCGACTATGACCTTCCCAAGTTTTTTTGACTTCTTCAATGTTCTTGTTAGACAAAAGGCTTAGAATTGTTAGCAAATTAGTAATACCTGGACGCTCTACCCAGTCAAATCTAACTTCACCAAAGCTATCTGTGGTTGCTGACATTATTTTTTTTGCGGCATGAGTTGGTACATCGTTCAACAGAATTGTACCTTTAGAATCTACGATTGATTTTGACATTTTGACTTCTGGATTGGATAGTGATCTGATTCGCACTCCTTCAGTTTTCCCCAAAAATTCTAATTGTTCTTTCCACGGCTTTGGAATAGTTGGCATCGCCCCATCTGGAAATTGATTTGTGAATTTGTTATTGAATCTAATTGCAATATCTCTTGTAATTTCGATGTGTTGTCTTTGGTCCTCACCAACTGGAATATAGTCAGCACCATAGAGGAGGATATCGGCAGCCATCAAAATAGGATAGGTGAATAATCCGACATTAATCGGCTCTTTAGAATCATGAGATTTTTGAGATTTTTCTTTGAATTGTATCATCTTTGACAACTCTCCCATATGAGTATAACATGACAGAATCCAGGCAAGTTCGCAGTGAGCTGGTATAGCTGATTGTCTATAAAGAAAGACATTCTCAGGTTTGGGATCAAAGCCACAAGCCAAAAATGTTTTGACATTCCTAATGGTGTTATCAAAAAGTGTAGTATTATCAATTGGAGTAACAAATGAATGCAAGTCTGGTACAAAGAAAAAGAACTTATCCTCCAATGTCATCTTTTTCTGTAACTCTATGATTGGCAATATTCCACCAAGATAATTCCCAAGGGTCAGTTCTGAATTAGCTCGTAATCCTGTCAAAATTGTGTTAGACATATAATTAGATGTTGTTTTAATTGATACAAATTGTCAAAACTAATTTTAATAAGTCGAATTTTGCAGGTGACTTTAACCTGTTTTCTTGAGCAAGGCGGAGGATCTTTTGTTTGAATTGAGCAAGAAGAAATTTAAATACTCAGCGCATTTTTTTAGAGCGAAAAAAAGTGTGAGTTTTATGTAAATTTGTTATTTCTAAAATGTTATCGTAAATAAAGCCAAGTGCCAACGATTAGGATTGCTACACCAATCAAATAACTGGCAATTACATCGCTCGGGTAATGAACTCCAAGATAAACTCTACTCAATCCTATTATCAAAATCAACACTGATAATATTGCAATAATTACTATTTTTGGAATAAAGAAGGGAATTAATATAAAAGCAAGCGTTACCAAAAATCCGTAAAAAACCATTGAGCTCAATGTATGTCCAGATGGAAAACTATAATAAGTTTCATACATAATTGGGCTAATATCTGGTCTCTGTCGTTTAAAGATAGTTTTGAGCGTTACATCTAACAAGATTCCAAAAGTTACCAATGCTAATAATAAAAAACTTTCAATTTTAAAATTGTAAAAATACAGAATTATACAAACTAATGGCAATATTAGAATCAAAAATTGTTCGCCAAAATATGTTATAAACTTAAAAAATTTAGTTAATCCTAACTGTCTTTTGGAATAAACAAAATGACAAACTCTCAAATCTAATTCATTAATTTTGGTTGTTAATTGAGAGTACATTATTTATAGGATTTATTTTTTTTGTCGATTAGTCAATAATCTGGATTACTTTTAGTGCTAGAAAACTAATTTTGTGATAATTAATCAAATCCTCATCATTCCGAACAGAGTCAAAAATATGAAATGAATTTCTTAATGTTTGTATTGGCGGCTGAAGTTTTTTTGTTAGCTTTATTCTTGAAGTTTTTTTATTTGCCAGTTGTGAATTTGTAGATTATAATAGTAATGTTACCCAAATAAATAACTAGCTTATGATTCAAAAATTAATCGCAACGTCAATAATCATTTGTTCATTCTTAACAAGTTTGTCACTTATATCAACAATTTACTTACCCAAAACAAATGCGTCAACTACTAATTTGGTTACTTACGCAGAGGATCTCTCCAATACTACCAATCCTGAACGAGGTTTTTATCGCAATTATTACGGAGCGCCAGACGCGGCTGAATTGAATTCTTACAAAGCTAACAAAACCACTCTTTATAGACCAATTTATAATATTAGACCCTTTATTAATTCACCGTTTTCAGTAGCTTTTCTTAATCAGCTTAATGATGATGCAGCTGCTTTTCGATTAGTTGGAGCCAAAATTATGCCAGCTTTTCAATATAGCGACGGTACCCAAACCCCAAACGACGCTACAACTAATGTTATTCTCAGTCACCTTGAACAGCTACGACCGTATCTCAATGATAACAAAGATGTGGTAACATTATTACCAAGTGGATTCGTAGGAGATTATGGTGAGTTTACAGTGTCTGATAACAATAATATTTCTTTTGTTACAAACGCTCCTTTTATCAGCTCTGGTGACCCAACTTTGTCAGATTTGAACAACGGGGCTGGCAGATTCGTCGTGAACCAAAACACTCGTGATATAGTTAACAAAATATTAGATGTCTTACCGAAAGAAAGAGCTTTTACAGTTCGCCAACCTGCTACCAAAAAGCAATTGGTCAATACGATGGCACCAATTTTAGCCGAAGAGGCTTATGACCAAACTCCCAAATCAAGGCTCGGTCATCAAAATGATTCGCTGCTCGGCAACCCGCTAGAGGGTGCTACTTTTATATATTCTCAAGAAGATAATCCAGTTGGTCGCAACATTGAAGAAAGCTATTATAATCAAGATGCTAATTACGTACCGTACATCGCCGAGACAGAGTTTTTTGACAACGGAGTCAGCGGTCAGTGTAGTTCTGCACTACAGTTAATAAAGAACAGGCACATTAGCACAATCAACGAAACCTATAATCTCAACACCTTGAATATATGGAAAAGTCAAGGCTGCTACAATGAAATTGCCAAAAAACTTGGTTATAGGTTTGTACTCAAAAGTTCAGAATTATTGCCAGAAGTTGTCCAAAATAACATATTTAATCTCAAAGTCAATCTTAAAAATGATGGTTATGCGTCACCATACAATGAACGTAAACTTGAAATCATACTTAGAAATAAAAGTACAGGTATTAACTATCCTTTTGATGTAACCAGTCAGAGCGATCCCCGAACTTGGAACTCCCAAAACAATAATATTAATTTAGATTTGAACTTTAATGCATCTGTTCCAATTGGTGATTATGATATATTATTCAACCTTCCTGATCCTATAGCCTCACTCAAAAACAAACCAGATTATTCCATTCAATTTTCTAATCAAAATCTATGGGAACCCGTTACTGGATATAACAAATTGAACCAAACATTGACCGTAAAACCTAATGTTGTAACTGACGCTCAATACTATGTTGCCAAGAATGGTTTGGATAATAATAACGGTATGATTAATTCGCCGTTTTTATCTATTCGACACTGTATGGAAATAGCAGCTGCAGGAGATACTTGTAATGTCAATGATGGTGAATATCTCGAAGACAATCTATATATTAATAATTCTGGAACCAGTGTCAACCCGATAACTATAAGGTCTGTCAATAAGCATGGTGCAATAATCAAAGCTGGACAGTACGGTGAGGGTATATCAATCAGAGGTAGTCTTAATAATTTCAAATCATATATTACTATTGATGGGTTTGAAATCAAAAATGCTGAGTATTCATGTATTTCAACAGTTTATGCCAGTCATATCAAATTCCTAAACAATAAGCTTCATAATTGTGGAGGTGGAGGTATTAGCACTAACCAGTCTGACTATATTACTATAGATCAAAATGTAATTTTTGAAAATGCATTCACCAGCACTTATCAAGAGAGTGGAATAAGTATGTACCAAAACAGAAATACCGACAACTTGCCAGGTTTTCATAATACTATATCCAGGAATTTGAGTTACAACAACAAGAATACTGTCCCAAATACACAAGGTGAGCTGACAGACGGTAATGGTATAATTATTGATGATAGTCGCAATGAACAAAATAACAATCGAGATAATATTCATACTCATTATAACGGTGAAACTTTGATCGAAAATAACATTATTTTTGGTAATGGTGGAAAAGGAATTCACGTATTTGAATCTGATTGGGTGACAGTTCGTAATAACACAGTTGCAAATAACAGCCGGAACCTTACTGGTACGCTAGCAGGAGATCTTAGTAATGTCTGGTCATCTGGTAACAAATGGTTCAATAACATTGTTGTTACAACTCCAAATAATTACAATAATAGTGCAATTACCAACACTTCATACAATCAGAATAATGACAATTCTAATAATCTATTCAAAAGTAATTTGTTGTATATTACCGATGCAATCAAATCCAGTTTTGTACATTTTGATTCACCCGATCATGCGATTAGTAATATTGACAACTTCTTTGGTAGTAACCCAAAGCTTCAAGATGTACTAAATTCTAATATTCTACCTAATAATTTTACCTTACTGGGCGGCAGTGAGGCGATTAATAATGGAGATTCAGTTAATATTCCAACTTTAGATTATTTTGGAAACAACCGTGCAAGTCAAAAAGATATTGGAGCTATAAAGTATCAGCCCTTTAACTCAAATTCTAACATCACAAACACTGTTTCGTTACTTGTTCCTTTGTATATTTATCCAGACGGGACGAGGAATTATACTGAGTGGAGAGACCTAGCAAGTATGGCGACTGCACATCCTCAAACCAAAATTACAGCTATCATTAGCCACTTTGGAACTGATATTTGGAACGATGCTTATGCCAAACTACAATTTCAAAATGGAATTAAAATTCTAAAAACGGCAGGCATCAAAGTTTTGGGTTATGTTCCATCTACTTATTCAGATCGCTCACTTCAAGATTTGCAATCACAAAAAAGTAGTGTACCTTCTATCGATTCATATCTTAGCGGTCAAGGATTGACAGGAGTTGATGGGATATTCATTGACGAAATGTGTAACGGCTCGAGCTTTGGGACTTGTAATGCTAATTCATTTCAATATTATCAGGCAGTTCAATCCAAGATTTTACAAACCAAATCTAATGCAATCATCGTTGGCAATCCTGGTAGCTCAATTATTAATAATAATTACTATAATTTGGCAGATACAATTGTTAATTTTGAAAATAGTCAATCAGCATTTGATTATCAAACTTATCAACAACAAGCCAGCGTCCAGAAATCCAAAAATGGAATAGTATTATATAATTCGCCACAAAATGACAAAAACTTGGTTGACTTATTGCTGAGTAAAGTTGGGATGCTATATTTGACTGGTGATAATTTGCCTAATCCTTGGGATACGCTACCTTCTAACCTCAATCAATATCTGAGCTGGTTTGACAGTTATAATTCAGGACAAACTGTGTCATCTAGCTCCAGTTTGAGCACACTATCAAAGTCAAGTTCGAATATATCTTCGAGTCAGTCATCGTTAGTGTCATCAAGCTCAAAATCATCAAGCCAAAGTTCAAATATATCATTGAGTTCAAGCCTTGTGTCTAGTCAAAGCACTAATATATTGAATAACGGAATACCAACTTCAGTTGAAGATGCCGGTCCAAACCTAGGTGATTCTAATATGGATGGACAGCTAGACAAAAATCAAATAAATGTTGCAACCCTTCCTAATGCGGTTAACAATCAATATATAGTTGTTGAAGCAAAGTCTAATTCACCTTGCCAAAACTTAACAAATGTAAGCACCCAAACCAATTCCAAAGTCGATGTTAATTATCAATATCCAGCTGGATTCGTAAATTTCAGCTCATCCTGCAATTCGATAATAAATGTCAAGTTATATTTTTATGGTCTAAGTCAGAATCAGAATTATAAACTACGGAAATTTGATATCTTGAGTGGTCTCTTTGTAGATGTCCCAAATGTAGTCATTTCTTCAATTACAATTGATAACAAATTCGTCCAGACTTTTGAATACAGCATTGCAGATCAAGGAGTTTTGGATGAAGATAGGAAGCTTGGTAATATTACTGATCCAGTAGGAGTTGCACAGGCTGTTTCAACTAATGGTGGCGGCTCAATCACAATCACAAATCAAACAAATTCAAGCAGTTCTTCGACCCAATTTTCTTCTTCTCAAAGTAGCAGTAGTATTAGTAGTTCATCCAAATCAAGTCTCTCTCCAGTGGTTACCCAAATTAAAGAGCAGACTGGGAACAAAACAGAGAACAAACCACAGAATCAAAAAGAATCACTAATTACTGTTAGATCAGGAGGTGGTAATACTATTGTAATTTTATTCTTGATAACCTTACTGGTTCCAATTTGTCTCTTAGGATTTTATGTATTCAAAGATCTGTCTGCTGACTATAAGTTATAAATTCCCAATATCGAAATTCAATATTAGTTGATTAAATATATATTTTTGTTGTCGGATTTGGGTGTATGCAAGATATTAAAGCCCCAATATCGAAATTCAACTTTATTACTTTGACAAACGATCTACTTCAATTTTCATATTAGAATATAATCTGTCATCTTGAGAAGAGCGGGTTGCTTCTTGAACTTGTTTCAAGATATGCCCACAGCACCAAAAGAAGCGAAAGATCTGTTAGCTGTACTACTTATAAAAGATCTATTTTTGCTATTGATTCATTACAGATCTTTCGCTTGTCGTTGCGAGGCTACATTCGGGAA
>JAYTWQ010000053.1:0-4677 GCA_043743355.1 bacterium
CTATTTTTTTATTTGACAAATGAAGCTCAAAAAAGTAATATATTTTGTTTTAAACTCAATCGTTTTAATTTAATTACAGCTTAAAATAATAGCTTTTGAAAGATTCGGGAATGGAGTAATCGTAATAATTATCGCGCATAGTTAAGTTGCTTACTCAAAAAACTATATAGGTTCGTGTTTTAAAAAGTATTAATTAACATTTCGAGTTATTTTTACAACTTGATTGATTGTGACTTTTTCAAAAAAATTCGAATCAGAGTCTAAAAATTTATCTTTATACTTTTCACACTTAGAATATCGGATTTGCATTTTTGTCTTGATTACTCGTTCTCTAGATCCTGAAACAAGTATATGATGACAATCGGTGATTTCTAATCCGAAATTTAAAATAGATTAAGTATAACAAATTCAGACAAACTAAAAAATAAAATTGGTTTGGTGAATTAATTCATCTGTCCAATCCTCCTTAGATGTCTTTTTTCAAAAGGGCTTTTTGTCTCTACAAAGATTTTTAGCATATCAAATGCAGTTTCAAAATCGACTTCATTTGCCCCCAACGATAGACAATTCGCATCATTATGTTGACGAGTTTTTTGGGCTTGAATTATGGATACTGGGAGTGCGGCTCGAATCCAGGGATAACGATTCATTGCCATATTGATTCCTTGTCCTGATCCACAGATTGCAACTCCAAAAGAACTTTTATCTTCTTTCAATTTCGCCGCTAGGATTTTTGCAACTAATGGATAGTCATCATCATTATTTTCAATTTCATACAAATCAACAATCTTCATTCCATCGCTTGTTGCTTTTTGTAACAAATACTTTTTGAGCTCCACTCCGTTATGTTCGGCAACTATATAGATCATATGGAGTAATATTGAACAAAAAAATACAATTGGTCAAAAGGAATTGAAGTTAATTCTACAAATGTTTAATTTATTTATTTGAAACTAAAACTCTTACTATTGTACTCAACATGTTGGAGGTTGATTGAATCTAACTTGAACAAAGCATAATGACGAGTAGTTAGTTTCGTCCTAAAAAAACCACCTTGGGTAAAGACACAGTATATTTTACTTACAAAATTATTATACTGCCAAATTCGTCTCAATTAACTTTTTTGCCTCAATTGCAAATTCGAGTGGGAGACTAGACAGAATCTCCGAAAAATTCTTGGTAATAATCAAAGAAACTGCAGAGTTTTGATCCAGCCCGCGAGTCTGAAGATAAAATAATTGTTGTTCCGAAACCCGACCAACGCTAGCTTCGTGTTCTACTGTTGATGTTTTATTACCTACAATTATTGTTGGAACTGCACTAGAAGAAAGCTTTGGAAGTTTTTTTTTGTACTCCTTATATCTTTGTTTTATTTCTACAATTAATTCTTGATTGGATGAACCAGAAGATACTTTTAGAATTGCCATAATTTCTTTTTCTAGTTTCGAAAATTCTTTCATATAATTAGATCAAAACCAATCTGTTCAATTTGGTCAAAATAACATGTTTCTAACAGTATAATTTAAATCATATTGGATTCTTCACATTTCAAACCATTTTTAATATAATAAAAGCGACAAAATTTGGCTTATAGAAACTTTCCTAGACCTCTCAAATTTTTGGTATTTGTTGAATATTATTGTGTCGAGCATCTAAGCGAATCAAAACTATGCCAATATGTCAGATGAAGACACTTATAAATTGTATATTTTTAGATTAAACATTTATGATGATAAAATTGTACGAAATAGCTTGACAAGAACATCTATATTTTATAGAATTTCACTTGATTTATATCATTTTTAACACTTATTTATTATATTATGGCTGAAGCTTTTAACCGAAATAAAGTCCATATGAACGTTGGTACAATTGGCCACGTTGATCATGGAAAAACTACACTAACCGCAGCTCTATGTACATACTCAGCAAAGTCTGGCAATGCAAAAGCTCGAAAATACGACGAAATTGACGCAGCTCCAGAAGAAAAAGCTAGAGGTATTACTATCAACACAGCCCACGTAGAATACGAAACTGCTTCCAGACACTATGCCCACGTTGACTGCCCAGGTCACGCTGATTATGTAAAGAATATGATTACAGGTGCAGCTCAGATGGATGCAGCTATTCTTGTGTGTGCTGCGACCGACGGACCAATGCCTCAGACTAGAGAACATATTCTTCTGTCAAAGCAAGTTGGTGTTCCTAAAGTTGTTGTTTTCTTGAATAAGTGTGATATGGTTGATGACGAAGAAATGCTTGAATTGGTAGAAGAAGACATTCGAGATCTTTTGACAAAGAATGGTTACGACGGAGCAACTACTCCAATTGTACGAGGTTCAGCACTCAAAGGTCTAGAAGGTGATGCGGTATGGGAACCAAAAATTGCAGAACTTTTGAATGTTCTTGACACTTATTTAGCAGATCCGGTTCGAGACACTGACAAACCATTTTTGATGGCACTTGAAGATGTATTTACTATCACAGGTCGTGGAACTGTTGTAACTGGTAGAATCGAAAGAGGTGTAGTCAACATTAACGATGCAGTCGAAATCGTCGGTCTTACAGACACACAACAAACTGTTGTTACTGGAATCGAAATGTTCAACAAGCAACTAGATCGAGGTGAAGCTGGAGATAATGCAGGTGTACTTCTACGAGGTATCTCAAAGGAGCAAGTTCAAAGAGGACAGGTGTTGGTTAAGCCAAAGTCTATTACTCCACACACTGAATTCGAAGCATCTGTTTATATCCTAACTAAGGATGAAGGCGGACGACACACTCCATTCCTTCCAGGTTACAAACCACAGTTCTACATCAGAACAACTGACGTAACTGGAGTTATTAACTTTGCTGACCCTGCGAAGCAAATGGCACTTCCTGGAGACACAGAAGTATCAATCAGAGTTACCCTAGAAAAGCCAGTCGCTATCGAAGATGGAATGAGATTCGCTATCCGAGAAGGTGGACGAACAATTGGTGCAGGACTTGTATCCAAGATTATCAAATAATCAAATTTCAATTTATAATTATATCCCCTAGCAATAGGGGTGTTTTTGTTGGGAAAGAAAAATACTTGTTTGATTTAGCTCAAGAGTCTTATCTTCCTAAGTGATATTTCGAGGATTTGAATCTTTTGTTACCCTCGTCAAAAAAATTTTGAGATATATCCAATCCCACACCAACTTTGAATATAAATTACACTTTAATATGCCTCTCGTAAAGGGGCTGGCAGTCTCAAGACTGACTGGGGTTATTAAGTTGTAAAAGTTGATGCTGGTTTTAGTATAAAACTTATGGAAACATAACTTATCATTCAGAATGAAAAGGAAAGGTTAATGCACGATCTTCAGAATATCTCCTGATCTGTACATTGATCCTGGTCTAAGCCCGCCTGCTAGGGCATCAACATTATTGGAAAACTCCAAAACTTCCGCATCAGTTGATAATCTCCCTACATATCCATTAGAAAAACTGTTTTGTTCAAAACCCTGACCCATATTTCCAAAAATATAATGTCCGTTACCATAAACTTCATTTTTTAGTCTATTTATATTCGTCATATTACCTCGATTAAAAGCTATATGGTGATTGTTGCCGTCAATTGCAAATGCTTTTGACCCTGGTACGCCTGCAATAAAACTATTGCCAATTGCAGAACAAGAAGTAGCTCCAAATCCTAATTTTAAGCCTACAAAACTTTCGGTGTTTGGCTTTCCAAGGTTATTTGCCGTAGGTCCTTCAAGCCATGAATTAGTAATCTGAGTACCAATTCCAGCTAGATTCGTAACTGCTGAGTATGTACATTGGGTCATTGTACAACCTTGAATACTTGTTAAGGTTCCATGTTCAAGGTATATTCCATGATCCACGAACTGAGCAACACAACCATAAAAAGTCAAACCTTCGCAATAATGATTGTATTGGAAGCTGTTACTCGCAAAAAATCCATACTTGAATCCATAAGTTTGGCAGTTATTGATATTAATACTAACAGATCCTAATAGATAAATAAAAATACCTTGCAAAAATCCATGATTAAAATTAGTAATCTCGTTAGCATTATCTACAAAAACTGTTCCATATACCTTATTTATAGTAGAAAACCAACAATCTTCAAGATTCAATCCTATATTCCACTTGCCATTGATTCCAACATCATCTATGTTCATATTACAACTAACGAAATGAATTGCTGTTGCGGTATAATCCGTTGACAAATTATTAATGGTCAGACTCGCAATTTTCATTTGGTCTTTATAAAATTGAGTAAATGCATTGGCTTTGCCTAAGATATAAAAAGCTCCGTTTGGTGCATTAATTTTAGACACATCTGAACCATCACCTAATATTGAAAATGGTTTTGTATTATCTATATTAATCACCGTATTAAATTTGTAGTAATTATCGGCAGCAGGAAAATACAAACGAAATGAAGTGTTTTGAAGCGTCAAAATTAGCGTTTGAATCAAAGGTGAATTATCAAATATTCCGTCGGCAATGCAGCCATAATCCTTGACATTAATCTCAGACTTATTCTGGACTTTCCATTCTGTTCCGCTCCATTCATGCCAGTTACCTGTTTGGGTATACAAATAGGTTCGACCTGCGTCATCAGCTGTGAGATTAGTTGGACGAGCTGAAAATTGATCAAAGGAATTGAACGCTCCATTAATA
>JAYTWQ010000054.1:0-7659 GCA_043743355.1 bacterium
AGATCCTTCGCTACGCTCTGGATGACGATTTGAGTTTCCTGGCACAAAGGTGAGTTTGGTAATTGGACAAATATTATCTTTTGAACTTGTAGTTTTCCATATTTTATTATAAAATTAAATAAGTTGGCGGTTGTCAATGGTAGTTGCAGAATCAAATAGAGAATTAAATTCATTTATTTTGCATTGTTTTTCAATAATTCTGTTAGAAATGTGGTGAATATCTTTTATCAATTCTGTGTTTTTTCTATTTGGCTTTGAATTTCCTGATCTGAATTCTGCGATCTTCAATTCTAATTTTACTTTTAATTGTAAGATATCAATTTTTAATATTTCAATTTCTAATTTATTTTCTTCCTGCTTTGAGTCTTTATATCTGGTTCTAAATTTTTCCAGTGGTTCTATTTCATTTTGATTAGTAACTAATAATTCGGCCATATTCTTATTTGATAGGTAAAATATCTTCTTCTTTGATGTCTGTCAAGACTTCTCTTCCTGTTTTGGTAACTAATACAGAGTGTTCGATGTGAGCGCCCCAATTACCGTTGGCTGACTTGATTTGGGTTACTTGGCAATTTGGGATTGGAATTTCTTTAATTTTGCCACTTCCGCCTAGAATTGTCATTGGTTCAATTGCGATCACTTGGTTTTCCATTAATCTTGCTCCTTTGCCTGGAGTTCCCCTGTGTAAGATAAAGGGCTCGTCATGAGGTTTGTATCCTAGTCCGTGACCGCCGAGATCTGTAACATTGCCTAGGCCAGCTTTGCGAAGAACATTATCTACAGCGTTACCAATATCTCCAGTGTGGCGACCCGCTTTGACTTGATTGATTCCTGCCCACATAGATTCTTCTGTCTTTGCGACTAACATTTTGACTTCATCTGACACTTCGCCAATCGTTGTCAGAACACAAGCGTCAGAATACAATCCTTCAAACACAACTCCACAATCAAAACTAACTACACAATTATCTGGTAAAATATTCTCAGGATTCGACAAACCATGAACTATTACATCGTTGATTTCGGTAATAAGTGCATTTGGAAACCCGTAAAGACCCAGAAAGGCAGGTTTGGCATCATAGGAATGAATAAAGTCAATTGCGAATTGGTTGAGATCTCCAGCGGACACTCCAGCTTTTGCCTTATTTTTGACGTGGTATAGAACAGAACCTAGAATTCGAGCTGAGTTTTTTAGTTTTTGGATATCTTCTTTGGAGCGGATTATGGACATATTTAATATAATTTAAAAATATATTTTTTTGGAAAATTGAACGCTATCTTCGTCATTCTGAGTGAAGCGGAGAATTTTTAGGTATTTTTTGAATTGTATTGATTGAAAAAAAGTAAAATTTATTAATTTTTTCAATTGAGTTTTGCTTTCGTTGAATTAGGGGATCCTGAAACAAGTTTAGGATGACAGTTGGAGATAGTTTATATGTTAATTAACTTAAATTGTTTTTTATTATGTCAATTCAATCTTGATGTATTCAACTTTGTTTGACAAATACTGTCAACTGAAGGATATTTCAAAAATGTTTTTGCTATTTCTTGACACCGAAACTACTGGAGTTGATTTTGCTTCTGATCAAATAATTGAGCTTGGAGCGGTTGTCTTTGAGCTTGATCCGATTAGTCTTGTGTTCAGTCAGGTAGACAAATTCCAATCGACGGTTGCACTCCGCCAAAAGTTAGAAGACAAAATTAGCCGAATTACTGGAATTACGACCGAAGAATTATCTACGGCTTTGTCCGTCACCAAAGTCCAAGCCAAATGGAATGATTGGCTCGATCAATTTGGTTCCAAGATTGAAGTGGTCGTTGGTCATTCGGTAGATTTTGATTTGCATTTTCTCAAAAAAGAAGGGTGGTACTTGCCAACTGAAAGGAACATAGATACACTAAGTTTGTCCAAGATACTATATCCTAATTTATCAGCAATCAATCAAGAATTCCTTTCCAAAAAACTAAAATTCGAAACTAAAATACCTTTCACGGATCTGAACAATCTAACTCATCACCGTTCACTGTACGATTCGATAATGTGTGCCAATCTATTTGGGTGTATTCTTAAAGAAGTAAAAGAATTAAAATGCTCTTCGGAATTCATGGATTACTTTTGTTCTAATTTTTTTGATTTAGGTCTACAGTTTTATTCAGATGTGACTCCGAAGACTTCAACATCAACTATTCCTAACGTGGATTCTGAAAAGCTGATTGCCAGTAAAAGTCTACTAAATATTGCTATTTCTGGTAAAATAAAAGAATTGACTCAAAGTGAAAAAATTGCGAATTTGAATAGTGAATCGTTATCGAAGCTTGAAGAATTACTGCAAGTCAAACTAAGTTCAAGTTTAAAATTGGTTCTAGCGCAGATATATATTTTGAATCTGAAAAATAATGACGGACAGGACAATCTCAAATTCCATGCACAAGGTGGTAATTTTTGGAGTTATAATTTTTTTAACCTCGTTGTTGATTTTATTCTAGCAAAAAATGATAATTCGAATAATAAACTAATTATTTTGCAAAAATATGAATCTATGATTGATCAAATGACCCAAATTATGGATCATAGTGTGAATCTCGGTCAGATTATTGAAATCATAGAAATATTGAATCAAATCCTGATTGCCAACGATATTAACTCCAAATCGATTCAAAGTATTCTAAGTCATTATGATTTTTTGTTATTTACGCTCCAGCCACTTTTGCATAATAATGAACTAAGACTAGCTTTAACTTCCCCAAATTACCACCAAAGGAATTTTGTTGCAAAACTTGAGAATTTGATTGAACACTTGAATAATTTTGTTTTGGATGATGAGGGAATTCTGAAACAAGTTCAAAATGACGAACTATTGAGTGTATCAAATTTTATACGAAGTCAAATAAAATCTTTAATTGAAACAATCTTTTTTGACAAAAATGCTTTTTATAACTTTCGAGTTAGTGGCAAATATATGACCATGACGAGAACCAAAAAGAATTACGATCTCCAAACTCATTTTGATACTTTGTTAAAGAAGGTGGATAAAATCCAAACCTATTTGACTGAGCAGGGTTTTGTGCAGCTAAATGATATGGCTTGCTTGAATGTTAAAAAAGATAAACTTGAATTAGAAAATGCACTGTTTGACTATGAATTTGAGAAACAAAGTAATATTGATGGACTTGAATATTTGCAGCAAAAACTACAGAATTCTATATCGCAAAAGAAAATTGTGTTGATTATGTGCGGTCTCAACTCAAGCATGAACTCAATCCAAAAATTTGTTTTGAAAGACGAATCGTTGACTAGAAGTTGTCTAATAGTTGGTGAAAGCGGTTCGCTAACCAAGATATCTTCCAAGATCGAGCAAGGCTTTGTTGGAATAGTTGTAGTCAAATTCAGTTCGGTCAATTACTTTATTAATGACAACTCAAAGCGGTCCGATGTCGCAGAAGTTGTGCTCTATGAGAAGCCATATTTTAACATTCACAATTATTGGTATAATCTGTCCAAACAAGCTGCCGACGAAAAATTATACCTTGATCAACTCAAAGAACTGTTCTTACAAGCCAAAGTGAATTTTATCCACCAACAAACTGGTGCAAAAGTTGAATTTGTGTGGAATCTGAGTTAAACTTTGAATTCTGATAACAAGTCTTTTATCTCCATAAAACCAAAGGTAACTTTGGAGTAAATCTCAGATTCTATGTGTTTTGAATTCGAATGATTTTCTACAAGAAACTTTTTGATAAAATCAAATAGATCAAATTTAGGATCGGCTTTATTTTCTCTCAGGATTTTTTGTGTATCAATTCTCCCCAACAAAGATTCAAACTCGAGTTTATCTTCGTCAGTTAATTTTTTTAATATTTTAGAATCCCAATTTATTTCCATACTTTGACTAATGTCTATAGAAATTCCTGTGTGCGATTCAAATTTTGATTTAGTCTCAATATTATCAAAGTCGAGATCGTCAACCAATTTAACTTTATTGATAAGATATGATTTAATTTTATTTCTAATTTTGCCTTCAGGATCATTTTTTTCATCACACAATAACCCATAAATTTTTGACCACTGTTTTGATATTTCATAGTACCTTTCGTAAAAATTATCACCTTCATTAACGTAAAAACAATGTGTGCAAATCATTTCGGGAGTAAATTGATAACTTGTAGTAGTAGCACCGTATGCCAAAAATTCATTTATAAAATTAAAAACAGGTTTATTTTCTACAACATTATCCAATTTGAATTTTCTGATTAATGCACTTACAGCAACATGTACGAATTCATGCTTTAACACTTCGCTGATCTCCATTGAATCTATTTCTTTCGGATTAAATTTTATGATACCTCTTATTAATCCATTATTTTTGATCATTACTCCACCAGCATTACTCCTTACCATTGAATCTTTATCATTAATTATTAGAACTGGGACACCATTAATTTCTTTGTACTCAACCAGTCCATTAGCAAACAATTCGTGCAAATGGCTTATTGTAAAGTCGTCTGAAAGATAATTAAATTCTTTAGCGGCAAAAATTAGGTTCAATAACTTTGCATTAGATTTCATTTCAACGTCTGCACCTTGGCTATTCTTTGTTGCAAATGATTCTTTAATATGAGTTTCTATTTCTATTGCATATCTTTTCAAAAGTGTTTTGTAAAAATCAGTATTTCTATTTTCTATGAAAGATTCTGTAGCAAAAAGCTCTTCTAAAGTCAAAATTTCTGGTTTGAAAACATTTGCAGGCTCTTCTTTGATAACAGGAAGCGCAGTTTCTTGCCTTGAGTTTTTCTTTTTGTTCAATGTTAGAAACCCTACTGTTCCTCCAATAGCCGCTAATGTTCCAAGTGCTAAGTATATATCAGTATTATCATGTGTTTGTGGTTGCTCCGTTTTTGTTTGGGCTATTGCTGGTTCAGGAAAACTTGAATTATTTGTAATTGCTAAAATTCCTGGGGTTAACATTGTTGTAGCAAGTAACCCCAATCTTTTTATCTCACCTTTGAAACTTGTTTTTTTATTGTCGATTGATTTTTCAACTTTAAGCTTGGGGGAGGTAATTAAACTTTCTCTTAAATTAAACATGTTTATGAATATAACATACATTTTTTCAAATGTCAAATAATTCAATTGTCATATTTGTACCATAAAAAACTTGTATAAAGGGAGATAAATCCTTTTTTATAATATACTTATTTGCTATCAGAGACTCAATTAATATAATAATATAGATTACTAGACCTTTATTTCTTAATTTTGTCTAAAATTATAACAAATTTATTTTATCAAAAAAAACAACCTAAATTAATAAGTTGAAATTCTCAAATATAAGAAGTGTTTGTAATTTAAATTTTTCCAGTTGTATAAATTGACATAATGGCAACTATTGAATACTTTATTGGTTAGCAGGTTTTTTAATTTTTAACAGATTTTTATGTACAACAATAATTCTAGTAGCTATAACAATTTTGGTAATGAGATATTTTCACAGGAGATTTATGCGGGGCGGAATCGTAGTTATTTTATTATAATTAAGCAGGATAAGAATGAGGAGATGTACTTAACGATTAAGGAACTAAAGTTTAATCCTGACGGGACCAAAGAAGTTCATAGAGTAATGATATTTCAGGCAGACTATGGCAATTTTTTGGTTGGAATGCAGAAGGCTGTAGAATTCATCAAAAAAGAAAATCCTAAAGCAATTGCACTCCGTACCAAACCAACATTCAAGGATCAAGATTACAAAGAAGCTGAATCTAGCGAACTATCAGAACCAAAAAAAGAAATTGTAATTGGAAGTCAGATCATACGTAAATTCAAACCAACAACAACAATTGCTACAAAACATTATGAAGATGAAGGTACAAGGTTCTCAACAAAGGATTATAAGTCTGTTCCTCCAACAATCATTCAACCCAAATCTGTGATTGAAGAACCAACGCCATTTGATAAGAATGTTGTGAGCGAAATAAAGTCAAAACTTCCAGAAAAAGAAATTGTATCATTTGAGGACCTTGATAATTTGTTAGAGATGAACTAAATTTTCTGGCAGACCCAGTAATTATTTTGATCTCTCTGAGGTGAATCGTCCATAAAATGTTTAATAATTTGTAGATGTACAAATTCCGCCATGTTTTCAGCCTCTTCTATTGATATGTAATGAGCGTATCTAATTGAGTATTCGTACTTGACCCAATCGAGCAAATAATCATTGTCTTCTAATTCGTCACTGTTTAAATCAAAAAAATTGAGTGCATGATGATAAAATAAATGCTTGGGAGAGATGACTCTTTTTTTTAATCTTGATTTGTCCAAAAATCTCCATCCTGTGAATATTATTTGTCCATTATGATTCAACATTTGGACTGCTTGATTCAAAAGATTTTGCCTAGATTCAAAACTTGGGATGTGATGTAAAATTCCAAATAAGACAACGAGATCAAATTTTTGAGACTTAAATTCATTAGAAATCTTATTTTGCCAATTATCTTTGATTAAATCGCATTTAATTAATTCAAAGCTGCCAAAATCATTTTTATTTCGTTCTTGACCATTTTCTAGGAATTGTGGATCTGTATCTATTCCTACATAATTAATAATAATATCTGGAAAGTAAGTTAATACAAAAGTTGCAAATCTAGCGTTGCCACAACCTAAATCAAGGATCCAAACTTCTTTTTTGCCAGTGAATTGTTCTTGCATAATTAGCAAAAGCGTATTCCATCCAAACCAAGCTGCATTATCCTTATTGTTCCAATATTTACTAATTCTAGAATAGAAGTCCTTGTTTATTTTGTTAAGTTTGTCGATAGTTATTTGGGTCATTTGTTATTTATTTTACTTATCATAATACATCCAAACTTTATTTAACTTTTACACCTAATAAAAAACATCCCATCAAAACGTAGAGTCGCAACCCCTCATAAGGTGAATTTCAACATGTTGTAAAAGTTGGTACTGGTTTGAGTATAAGAATATTGTATTTGCATATTGGTTTTGATTAAGTGTCTCCAGATCCTGAAACAAGTTCAGGATGACGAAAAGTAACTCATAAACCAAAATTAAAAACAAATTTAGTATAGCAATATTTTTTTGGACAATTAGAGAGCTACATTTCACCTCTTCGTTCTTCTCGATCTAGGTCTCTTTGTTTGATAGTTTCTCGTTTGTCAAAATTCTTTTTGCCTTTTACTAGTCCAACTTCTGCTTTGATCCAGCGACCGACAGTTTTGAGGTTCAGGACTACACAGCTAATTCCTTTTTCGGTTAATCTACCAACAATTTCATTTTTCTCTTTTTTGTTCAAAAGCAAGACTACATTCTCAGTAACTTTCTCATTACCAAGCCCTAGAATCTCAAGTTGTCCGTTCTGCGAGACGATGAATTTGCCAGCAATGCTTACTCGATTGTTCCTGATTGCTTTAGTCATTTGACCAGACAAATTCAACCCTGCTTGAAAGGATTCGATGACAAAATAGTCAAAATGTGCTTTTTTGTTGGTTGTAATAATCATTTTATTTTTTTTCGTAAATTATTTTCCAAAGTTCTCTGTCAAAAGATATTAGTTCGCCGCTTGAATCTTTAATAGCTGAAGGGTTTTGATCAATTGGAACGCACTCTTGTTCTTGTATTTTGACTGGATCAAACATCTTTGTGGT
>JAYTWQ010000055.1:0-3725 GCA_043743355.1 bacterium
AATCTGATTATTCCTGTTGAAACTTCTAGTTATTACCTCAAAAAATACAACGCTGTTCATCATATTTCAAATTATTTGGAACTTGAAGAAAAAATATTAAATAGCGATGGTCAAAATAAAGTCGATGCGTTCCATGAATTACTTGATTTGCGTTGTAAATTAAGATTTTATTACGCAATTAGTTCTTTTGAGGTCGATTTAATTCAAGAATTGAAGCCAATCAATAATCAAATTGTTCCCAGAATAAATGCAATTGCTCATTTGCAATTCTCTAATCCTATTAAACAACAACAAGAATTTGACGAAGAAAAAGACAAGGTTCAAGAAAAGAGAAAATACTCTGAATCCGAAATCAAATCAAAATTCAAGACTATTTTGTCAATTGATCTAGGTGAAAAACATCTCGCTGTAGCTAATCTTCAAAAAATTGATTGGGATAATCCAACTGAAATTGTCGATAAGTCAGCCCAATTTTATTTGCCACTTCAGTACAGTTCTACCAAAAATGGCACGAAAGTTGTTCGAGGTTTTGACCAAATTTATCATTTTGATTTTGAAACTAAGCCAGAACTTGACGCCGCAGGAGACAAAACCTACAGAGTGTTTGATTCAATCAAAAAACAATACAAGCAAGAGCAAAAACAATTCGGAACAGTAAGTCAAAACTTGCGTGAAAAGAAAAATCATTTTACAGATCAAGTTATCGAAAACATCAGTACCCAAATTGCAAAATTAGCCATGAAGCACAGTTCTTTTGTGGTATTTGAAAGATTACAAACAGGCTTAAGCTCCAAAAAACTTGAAGTTACAACTTGTACCGAAATTCTCAATCAAACTTACAAAAAACTCACCAAAATTGGATTGACATTAGGAAATGATTCTGAATACCTTTCAAACAAAATAGATAAAGGAGTTGCTAGAGTTAACCCATTCATGACTTCCCAAACCTGCAGCGAATGTGGCTATGTTCCAATAATCTACAAATACAACGATCAAAAGACCGATGAAGAAAATGAATATTTGAAAAAAAATAAAAGAGTAATAATCGACAGTTCCAAATGGATTGAAAACGGATTGATCAAATTCAGTTTTGGAGGTTCGTTATTCGCAACAATCAAATCTAAGGATGATCAAATTGTAGTTTGGAGAAAAAACAATCTAGAAGAATTTGAAAAATCTATATACTACAAGAAAGTAAATACAAGTTTTGTTCCAATTAAAATGATCGACTGGATTAAAGAAAATTTGCTAACTGGATTAGGAAAGCAAAGAACAATTCGTGACAAAATCAACTCTGTTTTCAAGTCAACAGTTCTAAAACCTAGATTAAGTCAAGACAAGTACTGCTGTCCTTGTTGCGGAATGAGGATGAACGCCGACTATAACGCATCGAAGAATATCGCTAACGAATTCCTAAAAAAATTATGAAACGCCTAAATTTTGTCCAACTTTTACACCGAATAAAAAACACCCCGTCACAACTTCGTTTTGCCACCCCTTTGGACAATGCGTCGCTGGACCATTTATCTCACAAGTGGAATTCCAATATGTTGTAGAAATTAATACTGGTTTAGGCATGATATTTTAAAGTTTGGTTGTTAATGGTTATTTTAGATCCCCAGTCAAGCTGAGGATGACGTGTTGCAAGCTGAGGATGAGGTGTAGGAATTATTTAGATCAATTCCAAAAATCTTAGCTTTAGATTTTCATTTTGAATAAACTCTAGAATCAAATTTGGCTAGTTTGTCTTTACCTTTGAGTGTTAGGTTCCTGCCTTCGCTGGATTTTTCTATATAACCTAGATGAATCAAATATGGCTCGATGACGAGTTCAATTGTTTCTGGATCTTCTTGCATAATACTTGCAATTGTCTTGAGTCCTAGACTATTATCCTTGATTGAACTCAAATATTTGAGATCTGACCGTGTCAATCCTTGATCAAAAATTCCTAATTCTTCAAAAAAATCCTTAGTCTGAATCAAGTCAACTTCCTTTGACTTATGTACAGTTTGATAATCCAAAAGTCTTTTGAGGATATTATTCGCTACACGAGGAACTCCACGAGATCTGCCTGCAATCAAGAATTTGGAATCGTCGTCAAGTTTCAACCCCAAAATGTTGGCACTTCGTTCAATCAAGATGAACATATCTGTATTATTGTAGCTCTGAAGCTGAAAAACAGTTGGAAATCTGTCTTTGAGAGGTTTGGAAATCTTACCAAGTTGAGTCGTCGCACCGATTAATACAAAAGAATTGAGGTCCATTCGAAGTGTGCTAATTCCATTTCCTTTCCCCATAATCAGATCTACTTGCCCGTCTTCCATTGCAGAATACAAGGTTTCTTCCAGCGGGAGTTTTAGTCTATGTATTTCATCTATGAACAAAACTGTATTTTCCTCCAATCCGACCAAAATACTAACCAAATCTCCTATTTTTTGAAGGCTCGGAGCGGTTATTACCCTAAAGTTTGCATTCATTTCATTGGAGATAAGATTCGCCATCGTTGTTTTCCCAAGTCCTGGTTGACCATAGAACAAAATATGCTCAGGAAGTTTTTCGCGGATCATCGCCGAATCTAGAATTAATTTGAGTTGTCGAACGACCACTTCTTGTCCAACTACTTGATCTAATTTTCGAGGTCTCAAAGTTATTTCGTCTTCTTCGGTTTCCAGCTTTTTGATCTCGGAGTCAATCGGCTTTTTGACCTTTTTTATATCATTTTTAGGATCTTGCTTTGTATCATTATTTTTGATAATCATAACTTGATTGAGCTCTACCAGATAGTAATTGTCAAGGTAATTAGTGAATTTATAGATGTCAAAACTAATCAGAATTAATATCTTCCAAACTCTCAAATTTGACTTATTTCGATTATATATTGCGGAAAATGAATTTGATTTACTCCATTGCTTTGATCTATGATAACAAAACTTAATTTATAATTTTGTGTGATGGTTAACTAAAAAACTTACTATTTTGAATAATCAAATGCCTCTGGATCGTTTGCAGCTTCGGATTCTATTGCTCTATTGAGATTGTTGACTGCGAATTGAACATCGTTATCGTTATGTAATACATCACAGAATTCTTTGGTTAGATAAAAATCAAATTTAGTTTTTGTTAATTTACCTTTGTCGATTGTAGGCTTATATCTTTGGACAAAATTTATTGATTTTTGGTAATCGTAATAACCTTTTTTGATCAAAATATCAGCTAGATTATAACTTGCAATAATTGTCCGTGGGAACTTTCTGTCAAAATAACTAATATAATTAGGTGATTGCTCTGAAGCGTGCCCTATTCCAAAAGTTATGCACTCGTTAAGTTCTGTTGCAAATCTAGGAATTCTAACACCGCTTACCTCAAACACAGAAAGAGCTGAACCATGACCTAATATATCATGTCTCATTTCTATTTTTGTACCTCCTTGAATTTTTTTACTTAACTTACCAGGATCTGCTTTGTGATTCCTAAAAAGTTCCGTATTTGGGCTTGCTCCATATTTTGCACCAAAAGCGTACATAGCTTGGGTCGGTTCTGAAATATTGAGATCAAATGTTAGCTCTTGAGTTGCGGTTCCCCATAATGTATCATTTTCTAATCGTAATTTTTTGAGCTTTGCTACACATTTTAGGCATTCTCCAGATTCTTTACTTATCAGAATTTCTTGGTTTGGGTTCTCTTCGAAAGCTTGGTTGATTTGTTCACTTAATTTTTGTTTTGAC
>JAYTWQ010000056.1:0-22058 GCA_043743355.1 bacterium
GTTGTCGCAGCTTTTGTTAATCCTGAGAATGAAGACATAGCCAAGAAAGCAGGTGCTGATATCGTAGGAGCCGAAGACTTGATCGCCGAAATTGTAAAGAACGGTAAGGTTAATTTTGCTAAGGCAATTGCAGAACCAGACATGATGAGAAAATTAGCTCCAATTGCTAGAATTCTAGGAACTGCAGGTGTGATGCCAAACCCAAAAATGGGAACAGTTGGAACAAATATCGCCGAAATGATCAAGTTGATCAAGGCTGGTAAGGTAGATTTTAGGAATGACAAAACTGGTAATGTACACTTTGCAGTAGGTAAAATCAATGCAGAATTCGACGAAGCAAAGTTAGTAACTAACATCAAGACTGCAATCGAAGCAATAGAAAAATCAAAACCAGAAACTATCAAAAAGAAATTCGTACAATCGATTCACCTTTGCTCGTCAATGAGTCCGTCAATCCGAGTTGCGTAGTTTTTTATTTTACAATACTTTAGTCATCCTCAGCTTGACTGGGAATCTTCTTTGATTTACTCCCTTCCTATTTTTAGTTTGTCCAAATTGAACTGCTTGCTACCCTCGTCAAAACTTTGTTTTGTCACCCCCTAAGTAGGGGGACATTTTTCACAATACGACTTAGATTTTAATTGTGGGAAGAAAACAAATCTAATTAATGGAATTAAAAACTTAATTTCCAGACTAATCATACCTTTCCCAAGTTCTCCTTTTCAAGAGATGTCAAAATGGCAGGGAAAATTCAAATGATAAACATTATCAATAGTTTTAAACCCACCATAATACAATATGCCACACATCAAATCAAAATTTTTGCCCATTATTGCAATTCTTGGAGCCACATTAATCTGGGCTTCGGATATAATCTTGCGAACCGAACTTTTCAAAATACCAGCAATAGTTGTTGTATTCTTAGAACATTTTCTAGGTTTAATTGCATTCTTATTCATTTACAAAAACTACCTTAAAGAACTTCTTAATTTAACAAAGACCCAAAAACTAGCTATGCTTTGGACTGGAGTTTTTGCTGGAATGCTTGCTGGATTATTCTATACCTCAGGATTGATTTTGGTTTTCTTTGCGTCCTTCTCAATAGTTGTATTGATGCAGCAATTACAGCCGATCTGGGGAATTATAGCGGCACGAGTAGTATTGAAAGAAAAAATTACACCTCTTTTCATTTGTTTGGCAATCTTAGCAATGATTGGAGCGTATTTGATTACTTTTGAAAACCTTGTACCAGTTATCACTTCTGGCAACAAAACTCCTTTAGCAGCTTTTTTTGGACTAATGGCAGGAATATTTTGGGGTGCTAATACAGCAGTTTCCAAATACAATCTCAAAGCAATAAGCTTTCAAGCCGTTTCAGTTGCTCGATATGGTGTCGCAGCAATTGCCTCTTTGTTTTTGATAATTTTGTCGGTCATTTTTAATTCAATTTTCAATATCAAACTTACAGGATTCTGGGGTGACTTTGGTTCCAAGTTTGTCGAAGTCAAAAATATTTCTCAAATCTATAATTTAAATAATATACAATGGACTAACCTAATTTTGATTGTTATATTTGTTGGAGTTATCTCAATTTCGATGTACTACTGGGGACTCAAAAAAGTTCCGTCCAAAGTTGCTACAATTTGCGAACTCGGCTGGCCAATGTGGGCTTTGTTGCTTGATATTTTCTATTTTCACAAAACCTTTACAACAACTCAAATTTTGGGAATGATTATATTAGTTGGCTCAGTCTTTGTTATTTCACTAACACAAACCAATTCCGAACCAATTGAATACGAGATTTAGAATATAACTATATTACGCCACATTATAAATTAGTATTTGTTAAGCCTTCCCTCCAGCTATCATCCTGAACTCGTTTCAGGATCTCAAAAGTTAGAATCAAACCAATTTATGTTTTTTCAATAAATTATAAATTTTTCAACAAATTTTTGTATTATACTTTTGCATTTCTTAGATCCTGAAACGAGTTCAGGATGACAAAAACACCTTTTGAATCATTTTTTACCGTATGACATTAATAGAACCTAACAAAATTCGCACAAGTACAATCGCTCTACAAAAAAGCGAAACTCCAAAAACTGCTTCGTCTAATACAAACCCTTCTTTAGAAAAAATTGATGAGGCTAAATTGTTACCTAAACCAATTCATCATCACAACAAACCGCTACCAAAGCCTCAAATACGCAAACCAAACATCCAAACTAAAAAACCAGAAATTAGAATCAATAAATCAAATCTCAATAACTATGCTTTTATAGATTGTCAAAATCTATGGTATAATCTTGATAAGGACTGGCAATTAGATTGGAACAAGTTTTTTGAATTCCTCAAAGAAAAACACAATGTCAAACGAGGCTATGTATTCATCGGATTCGTCCCTGGATTCCAAAAAATGTATCAACAACTCCAAGAAGCAGGATTCATTCTTATTTTTAAGCCAATTCAAGAAACCAGCAACGGAATCAAGTGCAATGTCGACACCGAAATGGTACTCCAAACTATGATCCAGCTCCCGAACTATGACCGTGCAGTTGTAGTATCTGGCGACGGAGATTTTACCTGTCTTGTAGATTATCTAACAAGCATCAAAAAGCTCGAAGCAATTATGATCCCAGGTCAAAAATCCTACTCTCATTCCCTCGAAAAAGCCGGGAAAGATCGAGTAATATTCATATCTAAGCTCAAGAATATTCTCCAGAAAGATGCGATTACCGAAGATGATATGCCTATGATTATTAGTGAGTAAAAAAATTATTTTTATTTACAAACCTTTTGCTATTAAAGAAATAAAGGCTTGACTTTTATGAAAAAGTGTGTTAAATTCAACATAACAGATCAATTTTAGCATCTGTAAAAATTATTTAATACCATATTTTTATGCCAGAATCTCAACCTAATTTTAAGAGCCCTGTTAACACTAAAAACTTTAAAAAGTTACTCAACCCTACAACATTTACAATTGGAATCACAGCTGGAATCACAGCATTGTTGTTAAATCAATGCAACAGGAAACCAGATGCTTTGGATCCACGAGATCAGTTAACAGCTGAAATGACTAGACTTGAACAATTATTAGCAAATAAATCTACTGATGAAAAGCTTTGCACTACTTATGAACTTTCTGATACAAATACAGCTGAAGCTAAATTAAATCAAGATTGCGTAAAACAAAGAGCTGGAAAACGAAATTGGCTCAAAAACAATGGTATAATCACTACCCCTGCTGTTGTTACACCTACTCCAGAAGTTTCCACATCACCTCTAGCAAAAGTTTACAAAACAGAAGATATTCCAGCAAATCTTGAGGATGCACAGGGTATATTAGTTGTAGTAAAGGCTGAATATAGAAAAATTGGAACCACACCAATTAGAAGAGCTCAATTACAAAAAATAGCTAACAAGTTAAGAGAAGATTATCCAACATTATCAAAAAACTAACTCATCTGAAGAATAGATCATTTTGATGTATTGTTAAAATGATCTATTTTTAATTTATTATACTAAATATATTTAAATTTAGATTTGAGTTTGCGAGTTGCGTTCTAAACCTATTCTAAAACCCTCAGAAATATAGGTACAATATATTAAACATGAATAAAAGAAATGGTTTCGATATTAAAATTCTTTGCCACTTACCTTTTTCATAACTTTTTTTAAACTACCAAGTGGATCATACTTCAATCCATTAAAAACATCTCTTTGAAAATCTGATCTATGAAACTCTTCTAATTGATCTTCAATCTTGTTAGCGGTCTTGATATCAATTGTATTTATTTTAGGATATGGTGTCGATCTTACTAAAAAGATTGCCGCATTAGCAAAATACATATTTGGATTATTGTATTTGGCTAATTTTCCTTTGCTGTCTTCCGTTGTTTGTACACCACCGTAAAAATCACCATCAGTAGCCAAAACCAAAGCATTTTCTCCATACATATCAACAGCAACGGTGTTCATATCTTGAAAACCAATTGTAGGCGTAACCATACTTGCAATGTACTTTCCATTTCTTTTGTCAAAAATCATCCCAGATCTCACCTGTCCAATGACTGTGTTCATATTAGATTTTTCATTGCACATCCATCCTGTCATTGAATAGCTCATGACATTTTTGTCTAATCTAAAATTTCTTAATCTTTCAATTTTTGTTTGAATACTTAGATTTTCTAAATTTAGTAAATGTACTGATCCATCTCTGAGGGTATAAAAACCAGCATCACGAGAAGGTCTATTATTTTCTAAATTATTTGTAAATTTAATTTTTCCATTAGGTAATCGAACAAAAATTTCTCCAGCTGGAGTCCAATATTCATTTGGGTTATATCTATAGTTTGTGACAAAATCGTTCTTACCGTTCTTATAATCTTCGATTTCTTTTTGGTCAGCCTTTCGAACCGCTCCAGTTCCAATGATAGATTCAACTTGATCTCCTTGAGCTGCAAATTCTTTAATAGACTCTGAAACTTTGGCGTTCGTTGCTGGATAGACTTTAGTACCGTTCGCAGGCTTTATAAAAATTGTGTTATTCGAAGCCGACATTTCTTGCAAATTCATTATTTCAAACGAATCATCAACAGCACTTGGTCTCAAAATATATTCTACACCTTTTTTATCAATATATTTTTCGTTACTATTTTTGGCTTTGTATAACTCTAATTCGAATGGGATTCCTTTACCTGGCATTTTTACTTTTAATACTTTCAACGAGCCTTCTTCTCTTCTTACAAAGTCTTTATTAGTAAATGGAAGTGACTCTGGAAGTATTTTGGTTTCAACTGAATAATTAGGGACGACTGATTCAATATTCTCTTTAGGTTTTAAATTAACAGATTTAGATGGATCTAAAACTTTATTTAATCTAAAGACTTCTTTGTTTGGACCTAAATTATTGATTGAGCTTGCTTTATCTTTTTGGGTGAATTCAAATGGTGAAGTTTGACTAATTACAAGTAAGGCTTTACTAGCAAAATATCCCGCAGTCCCAGCAGTGGGAATTATAAACATAGAACCTATCAAAAAAGTTTTTAGCCAATTTGTGGATTTTTGAACTTTATCTTGATTTTCAACATGATTTTGCTGCTTAATTTCTTTTGGAACTTTTATTTCCAGTACTGGAAGAGAGTTCTTTAATTTTTTTATCTCATCCCTAAAGTCATATTTTTTATTTGAGTCAAAATTAATTAATTTTTTTATCTCACTATTGAAATTATAGATTTTATTAGGGTCAAAGGGGACAGTCGTTTTGTCAAAATTGATCTTATCATTCATAAATTAATATATTATGATCCTAAAGCATCTTGAAAATTTTTTATAATTTCCACTGACTGATTCTTAATCTTGTCAGCATCTTCCATTTTTGAAGTTGACTCTATAATTTTTTGAAGTAATAATCCCAAGTTTTTTTCATTTGGTTGATTTTGTAAGAGTTGATATTCTAGCTCAATTGATTTTACTAGTCCTCGGTTTTGTACAATTGTTAAAAGATCGTTAAGAGATTTGTTTGCTTTTTCAATTTTTGCAAGTTTTTCGGGTTTTACAGAATTTTCTTGTCCATCAGGATTACTTTCAGATAGTCTTGTTTGATTTCTAGAATTATTAGATTGTGTATTATTCCGTTCAGGTCTTGTTGCAACAACAGATGGAGTGACATCAAGATTATTTATTTTCTTGCTTCTTAGTTCACTAAGTCTTTTTCGACCTGAGTCGTATCCTTTTTTGAATCCATCGACAACATTTCCAATTATCCCTTTTTTCTTTTCTAGTTTTCTTTGACTTATATTAATTGAATTAATGTTAGTTTCTACTTTTGCCACTGGAATTTCATTATTTTGAGTAACCTTTGGCGGTTTTGGAACCTTTGATGTATTTTTAATTTCTTTGAAAGATTTTACCGCCTCAGTGGCAGACTTTACTCCAGCAGCAGCTAATCCAGTTCCAGCTAACGCAACTGCAGTTTTGGCGACAAACATACCTTTCAAAACACCTGAGCCGAATAATCCACTTGTCAAATTAAGTGAATTTAAGCCAAATAAATGTGCTGCTTGATATGTACCAAATGCACCTTTACCCCAAGCACCTGCAAGCACGTGAGTACCTCCTAATTTGGCTAGCTCTCCTCCAAATGCGGCTCCAGCCCAATTAGTTCCCAGCATTCCAATGACTGTAGGGGCTAGATATACTGATGCACCAGCTATCAAGACAGCAGCACCAACGGTATACAAGGCCGCTTTAGCTCTAGGTGAAAGTTTGTTTGGATTTATTTTGTTTATTGCCTCGGCAGCTCTTTTTGGATCTCCATTTTCGATTTGTCTCCTTGCTTCGGCTATATCGTTTTGAGCTTGCATTTCAGTAGAAGATTGAATTTCTTCATTAGTTTCTGTTTGCGTTAGGTCTTCTCCAGTCGGATCTTCATCGTTTTCAAAGGAAGATTTGTTCCCGCTGGAGTCTAGGCTTTTTTTGATGCCTTTAGTTCAACTGCTCTTTTGGCGACAGCATCTTTTCTTGTTTTTTTAGCGTATTCCTCAGGTGTTATCCCTACGTCGCCATTTGCTTCCATTGCAAGTGAAAACCCTTGTTGGTCAAAAGTGGATTTAAGTTGATTTTTTCGATCTCTCTGATCATTTAGCATTAAAGAGTTTCTGCCTTTTTCTTCGAAAATTTCTTTTTTTAGTCTTTGAATATCCGAATCATTAAAACTCAATTGAGCAGCTTTTAATTCTATTTGCAAATCAGAGATTACTTTAACATGATTATTATTTTCAGTTTGAGATTCAAGATTAATTTTAGCAACTGCTTTGTCATAATCAGCTTTTACTTTTTCAAGTCTGATTTCTGGTCTTGCGGCTAATCTTCTTGCAATTTCTTGTTTTTCAATTAGTTCTGAAACTCCTTGGCCTGCAAACTCAGCTTTAACATCTGAAGTAATTTTTTCCTTGACTTCGTCAAACTTAGACTTGCCAACAGTTCTGGATTCTAAGGTTGCAGTAGACGCCGCAGAAGCTTCAGCCTGAAGTGATCTCATTTGGTTTTGGATTGCCTGTAATCGACTTTCAGCATTTGATCTTTCATTAATTAACCTTTGACTTTCATTGTTATGTTCATCTCTTTCATCATTATATTCTTGATAAATATTTTGCTCTCTTTCTGCATTCTTACCTCTTGAAAAAAAGTTGCCAATTTTATCTCGAAGGTTTTTCTTTCTATTAGGATCGAAGATTTCTCTTTCTTGAAAGGCTTGTCTAGAATCGACTTGGTTTTGTGTATTATTTAGCTCTTGTTGCGCTGAGATAAGTTCGGCTTGAAGAGAGTCAATTTGATCTCTAGCATTTTGTTGTCTTACCGCATCTGGAGTGTGGATAATTTCTTCTACTCCTTGTCGTAAGTTTTTTAGTAAACTCTCAACTGCATGGTTTTGAGCTTCTTGGGAAGTCATTTTTGGAATTTCTGCTTTTGCTGCTGTTACGAATTTTGATTCTTTTTTAGACATATAATTTAATTAGATAATTTGTTTTGTAGGTTGAGTAAATTTAGTTCCAAGATGATTTGATCTGATTTAGAAAAGATTGATATGCTTCTAATAATTTAGATTCGATATCTGGAAACTTACCAAATATATTTGCAGTTGGATTATCAACTAGATTTAATCTTGTAGTATCAACCTCTGCATAGTTTCTTTTGAAGTAATCTAAGACATATTCTAAAAATGTTTTTTGACAACTTACGACTGTTATTTCTCGAGTTTGTAATGAAATATTGTCAATTTCTACCCCTGTGATTGCTAAAACTATTTTTGATGTAAATTCATCGTATTGAAATATTTGAGACATATAATTTTATTTGAGTTTTTATAAACTCATTTAATTATAGCACATAAATTTATAAAGGTCAAATTATGTTTTGCCTTTTAACAAAGGGTTTAAACACTCATCAAAAAAAACTATCTTCAATTACACCCTCGCCCGGCGACAACTTTTGTCCAGAAATGGTCTGAATATTCGGCTGGTTGGATTGGCTTTGATTTGTCCGAAGGTAATTCTGGAATCTGCGGACAATAGAAATAGATTTTGCTTTGCACGCGTTACTCCAACATATGCAAGTCTGACTTCTTCTTCCATTTCGTTGGAATCTAGGAATGAGTTTTGGTGTGGTAGTAGTCCATCTTCGCAGCCAACTAGGAATACAGTTTCGTATTCTAATCCTTTGCTTTGGTGGAGTGACATTAGATTGATCTTTGGTTGATCTGGGTCATTAGTTGTATTGTCCACCATTGACATTAGGCTGACTTGAGCAAGAAAATTAGTAAGCTTTTCAGATAACGTTGATTCAGTGTCTTCATCGTATGGTAACATTAATGAATAAATTTCTCCAATATTTTCCATTCTTTCGCTGTATTCATCTTTGTTCGGGAATTCTTTTTTGAGGTACACAAAATAGCCTGAGACAATCAATAGCTCTTTGCACAAATCAATCAAATTACCACAAGTCGACCAACAACCTTGCATTCTCGTAAAAAGCTTGAGGACTAGTTCTTGGTATTTGGGGACTAATGGGTATTCGTAGTCTTCGAGGTAAGCTAGAATCCGCTCCAAAGTCTTTGGGCCAACTCCATCGAGAACTAATGGCAAAAAGCGACTGAGGGCAATTTTGTCACCGCCGTTAGCCATGAATTTTAAAATCGACATGACATCGCGGATTTCTTTTCGGTCCAGGAACCTTGTGCCAGATACCAACCGATATGGTACTTTGTTTTTGAGAAAAACTTCTTCGATGGATCGTGACTGTGAATGAGTTCGATACAATATTACGCAATCGTTGAGCTTTGGAACTTTGTGCCAGTCAACAATCGGAAGCGGCTTGATTGTGCTTTGAACAGAGCTAAAACTTGAAGAAGATCCAAAACCCAAATTGTTGGAACCTGAACTAGGCTTGAGATAAAAATCAAACATGGAACTGATCGGGTCATTATTATCAGATTCAAAAGTAATTTCTGGACTCTCATCAAAATACGACACAGGTTCATTATCAGAGACGAATTCAACCTCAACTTTCTCTACAATATCACCCACAGCAACAATACCATCGAACTCTATAATATCACAGATTCGTTTGTTAGCTTTTTTGGCATCAATTTTGCCAGCCTTCAAGTCACCTAATACAAGTTCGATTGGAAACAAGAGTTTTTTTTGCATTAGTTCTTTTTTGGTTTCTTCGGTTACGAATTGGTTAATTAACGGCATGTCTTTGGTATTTTATTTTCAAACTAAAAAATTTAATTTCAGATTGAGATTCTTCACTACGCTCTGGATGACGATTTAAGTTTCCTGGCACAAGGGTGAGTTATTAAAAAAAGTCTAATGAATACTTTGGATTTGAACAAACTTCAACTATATTAATATCTTTAGGTCAAATAAAACTTTGGTCAACAGAACATTTGACAAAAAATCGTAACAAAGTGATATTATTAAAAGTATGTCAAGCAACACACCAACAATGGAAACCCTGTTAACCACAATAGCAGACCCAACAGAAATCAAAATTGGCGATAAAGTCAATGGAACAATAATCACAATTGCCAAAAATCAGGTAATTATGAGCATCCCTAACATGGGACTCGGTATGATCCGAGGCAAGGAACTATACAACGAAGAATACTTAGCCAAACTCAAACTAGGCGAAGAAATTGAAGCTGTCGTAGTAGATCTAGACAATGAACAAGGCTATATCGAGCTAAGTTTTAGAGCTATTGGTAGAGATCGAATTTGGGCTGAGATTACTAATGCTTTTGAAAGCAAGCAAACCGTTGAGGCAAAGATTAGAGATGTTAATAGAGGTGGATTCGTTATAAAAGTTAATGGAATTGACGGATTCTTACCAGCGTCATTACTTTCCCCTACCCATTCAATCAAAACCGTTGGAGTAGAAGACAAAGGACTTGCTAACAAAATGAAAAAATACGTAGGACAAATCTTTAATGTAAAATTGATCAATATTAGTCCAGAAACTGATTCAGTCATTGCTTCTGAGAAAGCTGTATCTGACGAAATGTCACAACTCAAACTCCAAAAATACAAAATTGGGGATTCAGTAGAAGGGCATATTGTTGGTATTGTTGATTTTGGTTTGTTCGTTAGATTTGATGAAAACCTTGAAGGTTTGGTTCATATTTCTGAAATTTCCTGGAAAAAAGTTGAGAATCCATACAAAGAATTCAAAATCGGTGACAAATGCAATGTAAAAATTGTTGACATTGACAAAGAAAATCGAATTAATCTGTCATTGAAGCAACTAACTCCTAATCCATGGACCGCATTCTGTAAGACAGTCAAACCAGGTGATAAATTCCGAGGTGCAGTCACCAAGATTGCAACTTACGGTGTGATTGTAGTCAATGATCAAGATATCCAAGGATTGTGTCACATCAGTCAAATCTCCGAAACTCCTGTCGAATCACCCGCTAAGATCCACGAAGTTCTAAAGCCAGGACATAATTACGACTTTACAATTCTTTCTATTGACCATGACGAAAAGTTGTACTTAACCTTACTACCAATAGACAAAGCTCAAGCAATTCAATCAACCATGAACGAAAAGTCACAAGCAAAATCTGAATCACCAAAGGCTGAGTAACTATCAAATGAAGGGGCGGATCAATTCCACCATTTTTGTTGACAAATCATCAATTCACAAAAAATAATACCTTATTTAAGCTGTTAATTGACAATTATTTGACGGACACAAAAAAGCATGGTATAATGTTTAAGTTAGGTTGAAAGCTAGTATTTGATCTAACATCGGTAAACGCATATCGTACATCGTCTATAACACTGATTTCATACAATGTTATGAACGCAGTCGCTATAAATTTGCCAAACAAAGAGGTTGCTAGCCTATTTTTTCTGTATTTAGAGGCTTAGCGCCTCTTTTTCTTTTGGATAAAATAAAACCTAAAATGATTAAAACTGAAACCGTCATCTTGAGCAAGTTCGAAGTTGGTTCGGGTTTCCTGAACATAGCCTCGCAACGACAAGCGAAAGATCTGTAATGAAATTCAAGTTAAAATGAATCATAACCCGCTCTTTTTAAAATCACTTTTAATAGTTGCAAAGGTTACCACCGTCAAAACTTCGTTTTGCCACCTCCTAGATAGGAGGAATTTTTATATTCAAAATAGGTATTGTTAGTGGAATGAGTATATTTGTGAAAAACGCCAAACAGATCTTTCGTTTCACTCAAGATGACGAAGCGAATTTTGCATCTTGAAATAAACTAAATAACTTTCAAAAATGCAATTGAATTTTGTAAATTGAATCCAAACAATATCCACATATCTTGACCTACCTTTCTTTCTTTTGTAAAATTGATAGATGAATCAAAAAAATATGCTCTTCTCAGTCTTGTCTTTGGCAATTATAACTACAGGAATTACGTTCATGTTATACCGACCCAAATCCGAGAATACAACACAAATCATAAGTTATAGTTCCAGCTCTAATTACTCCAAAACAATCTCTAGCTCTTCAAATACACCCAAAGACAAAGCTGGCTATTTAATTACCGAAGGAATCAAAAAGCTTGGAATAGATTCTGGATTCATATCTAACAAAGTCATCGAAGAATTAGGTCAAAAAAGTCCAATTGATCAAAAAGACGCAATTACAGACGCAACTTTCACCGAACCAAAACTGTTGTCAACGCTGGTCAAAACACCAGAAAAATGTGAAAAGAAAAACTGGTTGTTGTATCCAAAGTATAATGTAGAAGCGAATTTGCAGAATCAAAGCTTTGAAGAGTTTTTTGAAAAAGATGCCGATGGTAAAATAGATTTTAGTCGACCAATTCAAGAAAAACAAGCTGACATAAATGCAGGTAATTACGAATCTGTCCCAATCCAAAAGCTTTTAAAAACTGGAATAGTACATGTTCCAATCACCCCACAACCAGGAGAGGTTGGAAATAGCTATATCGTTGGTCACACCAGCAATTTTGCGAGTGTCAAGAGTGAATATAATACAATTTTTAAGCCTTTTGAAAGCAAATCTGAGGTTGGTGACGAATTCTATATTTTTGACCATCGATGCCGAAAGCTAAAATTCAAAGTGTTCGAAGTTAAAGCAATCAAAAGTGCAGAAATCAAAGAAGCTTACAAAACATTTGAAGACAAGCGGGTCATCACCCTTCAGGGTTCAATTCTGGAGTATGTCAATGGATACCTGGAACCAACCAAACGATGGCTCACCCGCGGAGAATTAGTTTTGGAGTAATCTCATACCGTAAAAAAACACCCTCTTTCGAGGTTCGGTTGATTATCTGTATTTTGGTTATTAGACCCCATATGCGTCCCATCTAAGATTAGGATCGTTATAATTATTGCTACTACAAGGATATGCATTAATAACACTTCCATTTTGCGGATTCCATTTGGCTGCACATTGACCATTGCTATTGCCAGCAGTTCGTGAAAGTAGTTTGCTGGAATCATACCACCACTTTTGAGCGTCTGACCAATTGCATTCATATGAATAGATATTACTATTCTGACTTGGGTTATATGTATCTAAACAATAATTGGTGCCAAATTGTCTAGCTGCATAACCATTGCCATTCCAAATCCATTCCCATTGTTGGGATTGATCGTTATTATTGCAGTCCTGAGTTGTTATCTGTTTTAAGTTATATGGATAATATGAAGCTAAACATCGATTAGTGTTCTCTCGTCTGAAAGCAACCCTACCAGGAATTGAGATTCCAACCCTTGTCCATTGCATCCAACCAGTTGCACCACACCCTGCAAAAGCTAAAATTGAATTAGCGTATCCATTTGGAATGTTGATGCATTGTCCAGTCTGATCATTTTGAATCCAGTTATTAGGGTGAATACTCCATTTTTGATTATTCGTTCCATTACAAGTCCAAAGTTGTAGTTTTTGAGAATTACCAGCATCGAGACAATAATCATTCATTCCTTTGATTTCTTTTGAGTATTGATTGTATCCCCACTTTTGGGCATTATTCAGTGCTCCAGTATTATAGCTTATTTGGATTGGACTTCCATCATAGTTGCCGGCACCATTAACCTCGCCATAGTTCTTAACATCGAACTGCCAACCATAGAAGTTGAAACCGCCAGAATTGTTGTTGTAGACTGGGGGTTTGGGCGGAGTTGGGGTGTTTTGGGAGGTGAAGTTGAATCCTGAGTAATTAGTTGAATAATTCAAAACAGTTCCATCTATATTCATATTATCATCTAGCATTTTTATATGCAAATGGGCTCCAGTACTGTATCCACAACCTGAATTAATTGCAAATGGATATACAGTTCCTATTTCTTGACTTTTATTGTAGTTTATTCCGCTGGTAAATCCAGATGAAGAAATATGAAGCAATCTCATTCTTCCAATTAAGACAGTAGCTTGTGATCCATCATCGCACACCCTACTTGTAGTACCTTTAACTGGTGATAATACATCTTTTCCTGCAATTGTACCTGAAATATCAAGAGCAATATTTTTATAGTCTTTGCTTTCTTGATAATCGTAACCATCAATACTCCCAACGACACCGCTTCCATGCCACCCTTGAGAAATAGAATAACTGTCTCCGCTTTTCCAAGGCCAAGAGTAATCATTCTCACCAGCACTAACTTTTGGAGTGCCGAACAGAATGTCAAGAAGACTGATTTTGCTAGAAACTGAGTTTATATTTTGGGTTGATGAATTTGTAATTGCTGTTGTCGAACTTGAATTAGAAGTACTCGATGAAACACTATTTTGGCTTGAAAAGACTACTGAGCTAAGCGATGAGCTTGAAATATAACTAATCTCAACTAAAACTTCTTCTTTCTCTGTGAATTTGTTATCATTTTTGTCTGTTTGGAATAGATCTTGTATGACTTTTGAATCTTGATCATTTTCAATTATTTCTTGAGCCTCGACTTTGGTTTCTGAATCACGTTCAAGTGTTGCTTTCCACTCACCATTTTTGGATTGCTTGAGAAGGACATTGAACTCAAGACGGTTGAATCTAGGATCTCCAGACTCTGATTCTTCGACAGTTGGAATTTTGTCCTTTGGCCAATTTGGATTGGGAGACATTGCCCACATATACACAACTTTGGCGTTGTTCACATTTTTATTTTTCTTTTTAGATTGCTTGGTTGTATCAGTTGTTTCTGATTTTAGATCTGCCCAAGATGTGACTGTGAAAGTATTATCAATCGGTAATTCTCCTTTCCATTTTTTGAGTGATTTTGAGAATGGCATCCTTTTGACTTGTGTCAAGATCAGTTTTAAACTTTGAATTGGTGTAGTCTAGTTTGAGTGGTTTTTTGAGTTGTTTCTTGCCGTTTGGAAGGGTGGATATTAGTGAGGATTGTTGAGATGATTGGGTTGAAGTTTCAACTGAGTTAGTTTGAGATTGTGCATTGGTTATTATTCCAGAGAATAGAAATGAAGTTGTAAGAATTATTGTGATTAGTTTTGAGGGTGAAGACATAATTGTATATTATTTATTAGTTACTGGTTAGTTGTTTTTAACGTCATTAAATGACAATAATTCAAATGATTTATTATTTGTTACTGAAACTTTGTAAACAGCATTAAACCTACCAGCTCCAGAATTATTTTGATTATTATTTTTGAGATATTCAATGTCTGAAGAAGTATAAAACAATTTATAACCTCCATCTGAAATCTTTTGAGTTCCTGTTACTGTTATCTCAATGGGTTGTGTAATTGATTGCTCTTTTATTCTATTATAAAAATCTTTGCCTATATTATTTTTGTAATAAAATTCAAGCTCCTTTGAATATTTAGGGTTAGGGGGATTACTATTTTCAAAATTACCACTCGTATTTTCATAAGAAAAATTAAAGATAGGATTTACAAAAATATTAAAGCACCCCAAATCCGTCTTAACCAGATTTTCTGATTCTGGTAGATTACATTCGACAGATTTTATTTTGGGGGCTACAGATTCCACTTTCACGCTCTCCAACACTTTACTCTCCTCAACTTTTGGAACTGAAGAAACCGATGAAGTCGAACTTAAAGCAGGGTTAGAAACCGAACTAGATTTATTTTCAGAAACAGAACTTAAACTTGTATTCAAAACTAATTTTGGATCGGATCGTTTGACCTGTGTCAATGACGCTACACCAATTGTGATTAGTGATAAAACGATAATAATTGGGATAATGGTTTTGTTGGACATAATGTTGTGGTTAGGCTTTAATTTTTATGAACCGTTTCTTATTTACTTTTGCGAGGAGGTAATGAGCGGTTCTTTTTGATGTTTACACCCAATTGGGCGGCGGATGCGAACAAACTAAATTAAATTTTGACCAAATAAAATCTCCTTTAAAAAAGGAAACAGAATATACAGGGCTGTCAACAAGCTCAGAAAAATCTGAAAGAAATCGAATTTGCGAGATCATATAATTGAACAAATTTAGTTAATTAATGGAATAATTATTATCAATTGTCAAGCAGTTTTGTGTATTAGGTGGGGGGGGATAAGATTGTCATAGAAAAGAAAGAGAGACAATAAAATTAATATTTGGTTTGGTATAAAAATAAAGCAATAAGTCAATCTTAAGATAGTTTTTTGAATCCTTTATTGAGCTGAGGATGACGAGTGTGGAATTTGGTAGTACAAAATTTAAGCAAACATTATAATGTCATTTTGTAAAAAATTATGAACCTTGACAATTTGTAATATGAACTATAATTTTATATAGGAATTATCAAAGCAAAATGGTGCTATCATCTAACGGTTAGGATACTGGATTCTCATTCCCGAAATCGGAGTTCGATTCTCCGTAGCACTACCAATTAACATGTCAATTCATGATAAAAATCACCGTCGAAACTTCCCAAAAAGAGTTAATAAATACGCTTTCAAATAATCTTAATGAGTTTGGAGATCTTTATTTTCAGGTGGCTTCTTTGCCATATTTTTTGTCGTCGATTCCGTCAATTCGTGTTTTTCAATACAAGATCAACAATTATCCCAGAGATATTTTTTGGTATAGCTTGGATCACAAGATTCTCAACTTTTTGAAACAATCAGAACTCAACATTGGATTCCCTGCGACGCTTATAGACACCAAAAAAGAAACAATAACTCATTCATTCAACACAATTAATAACAATAATTTTAAGCCACTTAACAATAATATTTTAGGAACCAAGATTGGAACGCCAATAATCGAGGCAGGAGACAAGCCAAATGTATTAATAGAATACAAAGATTTTGTGGCATCTGGAGAAGTCCCAACCCTTGAACACACAACTACACCAATTGACGAACTATTCAGTCAAAGCTCAACGATTGGATTCGAGCAAGACTTACCTAATGCTGAAAGTGTTTCTACAAAATCATTTTTGGACAAATTCAAAGACAAATTCGATATCAAGCCCAATTCAAAAACTAGCTTTGTGCAGAATTTTGATGATATGATAACTAAAGTCGAAAAAACAAGAACTACTATCAAAACCGAAAATATTAGAGTCGCAAAAGCAACCGAACAAGTCAAAACAACTTTTTTGGACTTTTTTAAAAAATATAAGTTGCAATTCAACACTGGACTTTCGCTAGGATTATTATTGGTTCTGGTTGGAATATTTAGTGTATTTCCAAAGAATGTGTTCAATATCGAGATATCAAGTGGAATTGATCAAAAAACAATAGAAGTCAAAATACCTGAATCTCAACTCAAAAAAACAAAATTAGAACTCAAATCTTCAATACAAATTAAGACTGATAATCAAACATCTTCAGATAATATATTTACAGGAGTCCAAAGAGTAAACTTGGTTAATTCATCGGGCGGAACTGTGCAATTCGATCGAGGAGGAATAATTCTTATTTCAGAAAAAACTGGGGTAGAATATAGACAAAAAGTTAATTCACAAGATCCCGCCAGTTACTCGATTCCAAGTCAAAACAAAGGTAAATTCATTGACATTCAAGCCGTAAAAACCGTCGATGAGCTTCCAAAAGATTCTGTCCTTAAAGTTTTTAATCTAAAAGGTGACGCACTCGGATATAATTTTAAGGCAATTGTGACAGGCAGTGACAACCAAACAACCAAACAAAGTATTTTTTCTGAGAGTGATCAAGACACACTAAAAACCAAAATTGAATCGGACCTTATTGAAAAACGAGCTTCCTTTATTAACAGTGTCAATGATGAAAACAACTTTACTTCGCCAACTTGGTACAACATAATCTCTACAGATATACAATATGACAAGGCATTATATGAAAAAGCTGACACTGTGAATGCCGAAGCAATATCTGTCATAGAAGTATATTCTGTCCCTCGATCAGATTTTAGGAATACAATTGAAGTCAAATCTAAACTCGGCAAAATTATGGATATTCAGGTCATGGATTCAAAATTCGAAGAAGGCAAAGAAAAATTGATTAACGCAACATTCCTTGTAACCTATCAAGAAAACACCAAAATTAACAAGAACGATATTATAAAGAATCTGTCAAAAGGTGAATATTCCAAAATTCAAGAACAGTTCCCGTCTATCAAAAGAATTTCGACCGAATCTAAAGTTGGAGTTAGCATTCCAGGAATCACACCGTTGAACCAAATCAACATTCTTGATCGAGACTCAAAGTAAACAATATGACTTTTTTACAAAGAACTTTGGGTCGTAATTACAAGTGGTGGTATGCTTTAAAATACAATCTAAATCTTTCATTGGTGTATCTAGTTCCATCTTTTTTTGTAATCGTTAGAGATTTTTTGCCACTTTTGGTCTCTTTAATTATTTACAGTTCGTTCTTAGACACCAAAGAATTTGCAACTTATTTTGTTATTTCAAATATTTTTTTTAAGCTTTGCTAAGTAGTTTGGGACATTGCTTTGGATATTAGAACTGATCTAGTTGACGGAAATATGACAGCAAAACTAATGAGACCATCGAGTATTATTGGACAGTATTTTGTTGTTACAATCGGTGCCAACATTTATTCAATTGTAGTTAACGCTTTTATTTTGTTTGCAATAGTTCCAACTCTTAATCTCCAAATTCCATTTAACCCAATTTTTTTAATACCAGCCACGGGAGTCTTCTTAATTAGATTTTTTATTTTTTTTGCGGCTAATATTTTACTTGGATCTTTAGCTTTTTGGTTAAAACAAATTGCGCCATTAATTGAAACTAGATCTGTACTTTATCCTTTTTTGGCTAGAGCTCTCGTACTTTTACCAACGAACAAATTCACTTTTTTTTTGCTTATCTGCCATTATCTTTTGGCGTTTATCATCCAATGCAAATCTATCTAGGCAAATACAGTCAAACTGAAATCCTCCAAACCTTTGTTGGTGGAATATTGTGGTGTATAATTCTCTGGGTTCTGGCTCGATTGGTATTCAGAGCTGGAATGAAGAAGAATGAAGCTGTTAGATTGTAATTTTTGTCTTTAATGAATTGACAACATATATTATTAGATTTATTTTTAATTATATGTCTATTCGAACCCTTACCAGAACTCAAATCTATATCAACTCAGACACACTTGAGAATGCCAAAAAAATAGCAAGGTTAAAAAGTAAAAACCTTTCTCAACTAATTAGAGAATCTTTGGAAAAAACAATTTTGGAAAATGAAGACTTGATTAGATCTAATCCAAAGCCTTTGAAACCAATCAAAATATTGACTATAAAAAATAGAGGAATTACAAACATTGCCCAAAACCATAATGATATTTATGACTTCTAAAAATATGTCAAAAACTCTATGCGATACTGATTTTCTAATCGCATTACAATTTGGAAACGAATCAACTCACCAACAGGCATTTAATATTTTTCAAAAATTTGATAATTTTGTAGTATCTAATATTACTTTTTGGGAAGTTGCTACTGTCCTGTCTCGCAAACTTAATCAATCAGAAGCCGTCAAACTCTTAGAACTTATCCAAGGACAATTCACAGATATATACATATTTAGTGCAGATGATGAAATAACAACCTTCAAACTGTACAAATCTTACACCAAAAAAAATATTAGTTACTTTGATTGTGCCTGTCTAATAGTTGCTCAAAAACTCGATGCTAAAATTGCTAGTTTTGACAAATTCTATCCAACAGAAATTTTAGCCAAAGTTTAGTCTCTAACTTTTTGAAAATCGGTTCAAAGATTTACTGGGAAGAAATGGAGTCGCTGAATTGTAATTTTGTAAATATAGAAGTGTTGAGATTAGAAGATTGGACAAAACCAGCGAGCGAACCTATCATACTTTGACAAAATATAGTCTTTTGGTTAATTATTATGTTTGCACAAAAACTCATATTATGACTACAGATTATCAGATACTTCTTTTTTACAAATTCGTAAATCTTGAAGACCCGAACTCCATTGCCGTTCAACAACGTGCTTGGTGTGATGAATTAAAACTTAAAGGTAGAACAATTATTGCCAGCGAAGGTATCAACTCAACCCTGGAAGGAACAATAGAGAATACTGAAGAGTTCGTCAAAAGAATGATATCAAAAGCTGAATTCAGCGATGTTCACTGGAAAAAATCAATTGGAACTGGTTCATCATTCCCAAAATTACAAATTCGAGTTCGGGATGAAATTGTTACGACGATGTTGATAGATAACAATGAATTAGGACCACATAATAATCTGACTGGAAAATATATTGAGCCTGAATACCTTCATAGCTGGATTCATTCCGATAAAGAATTCTATGTTGTTGACTTGAGGAACAACTACGAACATGATATTGGTCATTTTGAAGGATCAATTTTGCCAAAAGAATTAAAAAACTTTCGAGATTTGCCAAAGGTTTTGCCATTATTAGAAAATTTGAAGAATAAAACTATTGTTACAGTGTGTACTGGAGGAATAAGATGCGAAAAAGCCTCAGGATTCCTAATCAAACATGGATTCGTAGATGTTTATCAACTTAGTGGTGGAATTGTAAGCTATATGGAAAAGTATCCGAACAAAGATTTTGTCGGCAAATTATATGTATTCGATGGGCGAGTAGCAATAGGATTCAACACCAATTCTAAGGATCATAAAATAGTAGGAAAATGTAAGCTATGCCAAAAACAAAGTGAAAATGTAGTAGATTATTACCAACCAAAAATGTTGATTAGAAAGCATGGAATTATATGTTACGAGTGTATTCACAGAGGTTTGGTGATTACTGATTAGGAGGGATTTGACTTGTTTAATCAAACAAAGTAATATAAAAATATAATTAGTAACAAATTAATCAATAAATGAACTAAATATTCTTTAATAGACTTTCCGACTTTGCAATGATATTATTGGGGTTAATTATGGAAGCCATTCCTTTTATAGTTATTGGTGTAACTATTTCAGCCGTTGTAGCCAAATATGTTAATCCATCTTGGATAATCAAACACAAGTCAAAAAATGTAATTGTCTCTCACGTCCAGTCTATGTTTATTGGGCTTTTTTTGCCAGTTTGTCAGTGCGGTAATGTTCCTCTTGCAAAACGGCTTTCTGTTATTGGTTTTAGACCTAGTGAGGTTATTACATTCATGTTAGCCGCTCCTATATTTAATCCATTAGTTCTAATCACCACACTTGTTGCCTTTAATTTGGATTCTAACATTGCAATTATTAGAGTTCTTGGTGGTGGATTGATTGCGCTAATTGTAGGTTTGATATTTTCACTTCGGAAGGATGAGAGCGAACTTTTGATTGTAGATGAAAATCAGAACAAGTCCAATCAATCCCAAAAACAATTTAGTTTCAGTTCTAATTTGGGTACACCTATTCAACAAGTCACAGAAATTGGGCACGACGGAAGTTTTGTTGATAATTGGCGAGATGAATTTTTTAATGTTTTTAAGATGTTATTGATAGGGTGTTTTTTGGCTGCAAGCTTTCAAATTCTTATTCTGAGAAGTTGGTTTGCGAATTTTGTTGGATCGCCATCGTTATCTGTAATTGCATTAATGATTTTGGCTTTCATAGTCTCAATATGTTCATCTGTAGACGCATTCTTTGCTTTGTCTTTTGTTGGTACCTTTAACCTTGGACTATACTTGCATTCTTGATATTTGGTCCAATGATAGATATCAATTCACTAATGATGCTCCGAAGTGTCTTCAAAAATAAAGTATTAGTAAGCATGGCAACTTTAGTCACACTTATGAGCCTTATTATTGGATTGAGTGTTAATTATTTTTATAAACTTAATTATTCTTAGCTTTATGACAAAACTGTTCAACTACTTTACACTACTTTTGATTTCAATATATATCTTGTATATCAATTATATCAACAGATTAGCATTTTTTATTCACCCTCGATATTTGACTTTAGCCCTAATCTGTGCATCAATAATTGGAACAGTCGCAGTGTTTGGAATTATTCATACTTACCAAACTAACAAATCAGTTCTCAAAGAAAAAAAATCAATTTTTAGCGTAAGCTTTGCAATATTGATTGCAACCGTTCTCATTTTTTTGATTCCAGTCCGCTCTCTTTCTAGTGAATCTTTTGCTTTGCGGAGTTCTAATAATGGAGTCAATAGTACAGACGCAGAAAAAGACAATATTAGACTCAAACTCAAAGGCAGAGTTGACTCATCTAGTTTCAAATTCTTTGATTGGGTAAGTGCTAAGAATCTCAACGAGAATGGAGTTTTTAAAGACAAAAAGTTCAAAGGAGTTGGCTTCATCACAACCAACAAGCAGCCAAACACATTTGATTTGTCTCGATTCATAATCAGCTGCTGCATAGTCGACGCAACTCCAGTCTCTCTGTTGGTAGAATACGATTATCAAAATCAATTCGTAGCAAATGACTGGGTCGAAGTCGAAGGAAAATTCGTAATCAAAACCATTGAAGGCAAAAACCAACCTGTCATCATCCCAACATCAGTAACCAAAATTCCAGAACCAGACTATACTTACCTAGACAGAACGTAATTATAAATACTCACAAATTCAAATATGTTCAGTGACTCGCAATTCAAAATCTTAATCAGGAATATGATTGCTATATTAATTTTGGTATCCATTATTTT
>JAYTWQ010000057.1:0-2481 GCA_043743355.1 bacterium
AGTTCCTTACTGTTAATACGGTCTTTGGGTGGCTTTTTGCCATTCCGTGGACTTGAAGAAACTATAAATGTTTTAGAGAATTATGTCAATAATAATTTCTTAACACTTTTAATCTTGACACAAAATCTTATTTACAATATAACTAATTAGTTAATAATTATTTCCTGACATAATGTAAATAACAAATCCTTGACATAATCAAATTTATATGCAAATATCTAAATATGTAGTTAATATCTTTATTGACAAAGCAAAACAGTTTAACAATTCTATGAAAAAATCAGTAAAGCAAATAAAAGAAATCGAAGGTGTGGAGATTAACAAAGACACTGGAATACTTGAACCGAAAAAAGGATCTAAAGTTCAATTAGCTAAGAATTCAATTTATACTGAATTTTTGCCTACGAATGAAAACAGAGCTATGGCTAATTATACTGCCATCAGAGATAAGATTTCAATTGAAAATGCAACTTGGGTTGCTCCTTATGTAATGAGAGCCAACGGTTTATCTCAAAACGATGTCGACAAAGTGATTGCCGAAGGGTTAGTTAGAATGAATAAAGATAAGCAAATTGCAAAAGAAGACTTTGAACTTTTGAATGAACACTTATCTTGGATGACAACTCTAATTGAAGACGGGCTGTTAAGAATCCCAGATAATGTCAAAAAAGAAACTTGGCTTTTGGTTGATATGAACAAAAAAGGTAATTCAAAGATTAAAAATAAATTACTAATTTTAGATTCAATATTTGATAAATATCAAGAGTTCAAAAAATTGACATAATTTTAATTCTTAACATAACTTTACATAACTCACTCGAGTTATTTTTTTATTATCTACTTATGAAATTTGGAATCCGTATGCCCTCGATCAAAAAATCGATTGGTGCAAGATTATCACCCAAAAAGATCATTAAAGACACTCTTGGACTCAAAATGCCCAAAGGTACAGCGATTTTGACTAGTCCAAAAAAGGCAGTATACAACAAGATATATAATAAGACTTCGTTCAATCCTTTTTCTTTGCTCAAAAAACTATTCAAAAAATAAATATGCTCTTCAAAATCAACTCGATTAAGAATATCTGGCTAAGAACTATTGTATATTTATTATTAATCGGGCTTTCATTTTACATTCTAATTTTTGTTTTAGTTTTTTTATTATTCAAATTCATCTGGAACTCAAAAATGCCAAAGCCAGCCAAAGTTGGAATAATTGCAATTCTAATATTACCAGCCCTATTTTTTGGTTCAGTATGGACAACCGCTCTTGTTAGTTTGAATCAACCAAAACCAAAATCTGAAATCCTTCAATCTAGTTCGTCAACATCTCTTACTAACTCAATTATCAACAGTCTGGTAATTCCAGTTAGTTCATCTAGTATTTCAATTAGCTCAAGTTCCGAGATAAGCTCAGTAGTTCAGGTTCCAGAACTTCCAAAAGTCGTTCAAACCGCAATTCAAGCGTTCCCAGCTATTCAATCCGAACCAGCCCCGCAGAAAGTTGCGGAGATCGTACAGGATTCACAAGAAAGCGGTTTATTGCTCGATGTCCAAAAAATCATTGACGGAGATACTGTCAAAGTCTCACAAGTTGGCAAATTACGCTTGATTGGAATTGACACACCAGAACTCAAAGATCCCCGAAAGCCTGTACAGTGTTTTGCAACCGAAGCATCCAACAAAGCTAAGGAATTATTGAATGGTCGCAAAGTTTATCTAGCATATAACCCAGCCGAAAAGCTCGATAAATACGGTCGAACATTAGCCTATGTATTCCGAGATGACGGGCTAGACTTCAACGCCGAGATGATCAAGTTAGGCTATGCTCAAGCGTATGTCAAATACCCACATCCTAGACTTGAAGAATTTGTCAAATACGGTCAGGAAGCCAGAGAAAAGAAAGTCGGTTTGTGGTCAGATTCAACATGCGGCGGTCAAGTCAATCAACAATACACCGAATCCAAAAAAGAAACGATTGTTGCCCCCCTGCCAATTGTTGCACCAATTCCGAAAGTTGAATCTCCTAAAGTTGTTGAAAAACCTGTTGAAGTTATTAATTTTGATAAAGCTATTGTAATCAAGACTACAAGTTCAGGAATCTGCCATCAAAGAGGAACAAGTGGATATAATTCAACCAAAACATGGACTAATTATGATTCGCTAGATGCATGTTTAGCAGACAAAGGTAAACTTCCAAAGAAATAAATTTACAAATCTTCAATATCCCAACCCCACCAAGGGGTCTTTTTTTTGATCAATAATAAACTATAAATAAATATAAACATAATTTAATAGTCTGTTAATAATGTTTTAATTACTTATTATTTATATGTTAAGAAATATTACTTGACATAATAATAAATATATTTTATAATTAATAAGTTAAGTAATTAACAACTTCTACCAAGAATATTGAACGGCGAATTACAGTAACCAATCTTAATCTTATTAGAAGCGATTGAACCGCAGCAATGTCAGT
>JAYTWQ010000058.1:0-6107 GCA_043743355.1 bacterium
ACAAATCAAACCCTAAACTAAACCAAGCCCACTTTCAGTGGGCAACCTGCAACCTTGTGTTGCTTGAATCCACCTACTTCAGTGGGTGGTGGTTTAATCAAATCAGTCTTAGCACTAACACTTTCAATCAACTTAATTGCAACTTCGCTAATATTCAATATTTCAACTGACGCAGCGTCACAAAACAACGCTTCTTCACTCACATCTTCAATTAGTTCCATTATTGCAAGCTCTAGTTCAATATCAATTTCTAAAAACAAGAGAAAAGTTAAAGTTATCAACAATGAAGTAGATCCTGAACCAGAAATAATCCTCAACGAAAAAGATCAAAAAAGATACGAAGACTGCAAAAAAGAAGTAATCTCAAAAAGAGCCAAGAGATTCAAAAACAAACCTACACCTTGTTTCAAAACTGTCAGTAACCCAAATGGTGAAAAAGACAAAGACATCACACCTGAAGACTACAATATTCTGTGGGCTGCGGTTGCTGAGAATAAAGAATTGATCGAAACCAAGGTTGATCCGAACAAAGAAATTACCTTGTCAGAGTATCTTGCGAATTACGAAATCGATTCATCAACTAGCAGCTCTAGTTTAAGTAATAGTATAATTTCATCTACCAATTCAACGCAGACGACTTCGTCTAGTTCAGTTTTAAGCGTAACTTTAAGTTCAATCAGTAATTCAACCTCAATTTCATCTCAGGCATCAGCTATTTCAGTTCAAAGTAATTCTTCTAGTTCTAAGATTAGTTGGCTAGATAATTTGCTAAACTTTGGAGCGATCAAAGCAAGTGCTGCGATTGACGATGGCTTCAAATTACCATATGAAAATGGAGTAAGGGCTGTATTAACCCAAAAGTCATTCAATGATGCAATTTGGGACGGTGGAAAAAATGCCTCTCACTGGGATTATGCTGCATTTGATTTTGTTGGAGAAGGTCAGAATTATAAAATTGTAGCTTCAAAACCTGGAAAAGTAGTATATTCTGCGGATAATAATAACGGATTTGGAAAACATATTGTAATTGAACATCCAGATGGGTCTTTCGCAGTTTATGCTCATCTTAACTTAAGAAAAGTAGCTGTTGGAACAAACGTTATACAGGCTCAATATATTGGTGATGAAGGTTCTACAGGTGTATCTGCACAACATCTACATTTCGAAGTATTTAATCGATTTCCTTGTGCTACATCAGGCAAGATAGAAGACTGTTATATACAAAACTCAACCGCCATTACAGGTTACAAAGGCAATGCCTATTACCTTGCGTCAGCTTTGAAATATCCAAAATTTGTAGAATGTCCTTCAGGTAATAATTGCAAAGATGGTCGACCTGAAAATAATGGAGCTTATTTCACCTCCCAAAACCAATCCTACACAAATAATTATGGAGGCTTCATCAAAGCAAATGATAATAGTCAATTAGTGCTGGGTGCTAATGGTCAAGATAACGGTGGGGCATATAGAATCAACTTGCAGCAAGGTGCTTGGTCAGGTGGTAGTGAAGGGCAACGGTTCGGATATATTGCTTCAACCAAAGAAATAAGAGGGCCAGATAATCGATGTCTTGATGCTGGTAATGTGAATGATTCTAGCAATAGATATCTTAGAATGTCTGGTTGTCATGGAGGTAATAATCAAAAATGGGAAAGAGATACTTCGGGTAGAGTTCATAGCTTGGAGAATTACAATCAATGTATAGATGCATATGGTGGTAACAATCTTGGTACAACAATTGGAGTCTGGGATTGCGGTACTCAAGGTAACCAGAAATGGAATGTTAGTGATTTGGGTATGCCTTTACCAGGTCCAACATACAACAAATTTGTTTTTAGAAGAACTGGAACCAACCAATGCCTCGACTTTAACAATGTATATGATGGTACGCCAATCTACACTTGGGAATGTAACTTCAGCAACTCTAATCAAATCTTTAATGCAATTCCTAGTCCTTACGGTGGTAATGCCTTCCAAAGAATGAATACAAATAAATGTATAGATGCTTGGAGTCCATATAATGGCAGACCAGTGTATGGATGGGAGTGTGATATCAATGCTTCGAATCATAACTGGTACTATGACTGGAACACAAAGATGATTCAACAAAGAAATACAAATCAATGTTTGGCAAAATGGAATCCAAACAACGGTTCTCAAATCAACACTTCAACATGCAATCAATTTGATGGAAATTTAAAATGGGATGCAATACAGGTTTAAGTTTCAAAACCAAAATATAGTCAATCTACCAAACCCTCGAAAGAGGGTGTTTTTTTACGCTTTGAAACTAAAAATCACTATGATAAAATAATATTACATTCGGGTGTGCAAGTAGAAATTTGGCTGGGAATTCTATTGCTTTTTTTTGACCTTCAAGTAGTTCTGATAGAGTATCGTTGTCATCTTCGAGAATAACTATAATTTCACGAGAGTTGAGAATAGTTTGGGCTGATAAGGTTGCTGTATTGCCGTTGACTACAACAGTGTTAGAATCTGAATCTAACCCATTACCAGCAGCGACCAATCCAGCAATTTGTCCATCTTTGGTGATATTGAGGAGAACCAAATCGAATATTCCATCTTCGTCGTCGAGCTGGTCGATAGTTTCTTTGATGTAGTCTTGTGAGGAATCTTCTGGATTAATTTTAATTTTGAAAAAGGAATAATTCTGCAACCCCTCTATCATATTTGGCTTGACATAGTTTTGGATCATTTTTTGATTCTCGCCAGTTAGAATATTCTCATCGGTCTGGTAAAGTTCCATTTCAGAGTAAGGGAATGCGTAATTTTTACCTATAATTTTGATAACTTCTGAGATGTTTTCTCCTCCTGACACTGCCATTCGAACTACACCATATTCCCCTGACATGTCATTAATTCTGTCCTCAATATGCGCTTCCATTTTTTGGTTCAATTGTTCAATCGCTTCAAAATGTAGAATTCTTGGTTTGTATAACTGCATTGTACTATTAAAAATTGGTTTTTGGGTTGTGTCAAATCGTAGCATATAAATAAAATGAATTGGTCAAAATTAATTGACATTTAAATTATTTTAGCACATTTTTTGGGTACTGTAAAGAGCTATTTTTAGCTTAAATAAAGACTTTTAATTTTTTATTGCAAAATGTTTCCAAAAGAAATTTCCAAAAACCAACAAGATAAACTCAATACAATTGGGATTAATTCCTTGTATGATCTAATAACTTTTTTGCCGATGGATTTTGTGTCGATTTTGCCATTTGAAGAATTTGGGGATATTTCGCAGCCTAGAACAAGATATCTTTTGGACGCTACGATAATTTCTGTTGATTCTCGTAAAGGAGCTTTCAAACCCTATTTTTATTTGAATTTACAGGTTAGAAACAGACGAATTCAGGCATTTTATTTTGCTAGTTCAGCATGGACACTTAAGTCTTTAGACGTTGGAAAGGAATTTCAAGTTTTGATGATTCGATCGAATGATTTTTGGAATATTGACAAAATTGTGCTCAAAAAAAATTACTATACAGATAACTTTGCTTTAGGTTCTGCTCGAATCAAACCTTATTTGCTTTGTAGGTACCACAAAAGAGGAATATTCCTAACTCAGTTTTTTGAACAAATCCATTCTCAGTTATCACCGCATCATTATCTTCTGAATCTTGAAGGGCTTGTCCCAGATAATAACTTAATTTCAAAAGTTCTGAATCTTAATTTTGTTCACCATCCAGAAAACCAGGCAGAATATCGACAAGGAATGCAAAGTTGGGTGGCTTTGAAACTATTTTTAAAAATTAGTCTCGTACAATATCTGGAGTCAGAAAAAGAACAAAAATTAGCTCGGGCAGGGGTTTTGGATTCGTACTTTTTGGATTCTATGATTGCCAAACTACCATTCAAGCTTTCTGATTCTCAGTTCAATACAACGAATGAAGTGTTAGCAGAGATTATGATGTGAGTACAGTTTGCCAAAAAATTCAATATTTGTGAATATATTAATGTGTACATTGCAAGAGCAAAAGACCAGAACAAAGACCAGACCTATTTTGTGTGGCAAATCAAAAAAGAACAAATTCCAAAAATTCTATTTCCTGTAGGTGAATTTGAAAACAAATCTAAAGTTCGAGAATATGCGGAATCAAAAGGGTTAATAACTAGTTCCAAGCCAGATTCGCAGGGATTATGTTTTGTTGGACAAACTTCGCTTCGTGAAATGCTTTTGTGTGTATTGGGCAAGAAAGTCGGAGATATTGTAACTAATTTGACAGATGATCAAATCATCCAAATTGGTCTAAAAATTACTAAAAAAAATACTATTTCAAATCAAAAGGAGATCAAAAAAATTAGACTTGGATTACACGATGGTGCTTTTTTGTTTACTATTGGACAAAGGCAAAATCTAGGCTTGTCAAATGGTCCATGGCTGGTTTTGAAGGTTGATGTACTCAATAATGAAGTTACTGTTTGCCATTCGATGTTCCAAAAATATATTGAGGTAAATCAAATTAAAATTAGTGATATCAATTGGCAAGTGAATTTTGAATCTATTAAAAAACTAGATTATACGAATTCAAAGCATAATATTTCAATAAACATAAATTCTCAAATAAGGTACAGAAATGAAGCTTATAAGTCTAATTTACAATATGATTCTGTCAATAATTCAGGGGTTTTAACTTTTGACAAACCAATTAAAGCAGTTGCCGAAGGACAAAGTGTGGTTTTTTATCACGAAAATGTTATGCTTGGAGGTGGAGTAATTCAATCAGTTTTAAAATAAATATAATCTAATTTTGGCTTGAACAAGGTCTTATATGTCAATTACTTGCATTTATCAAAAAACTATGATAAAATAAAAGCATAGAAATAAAAAATTAGCCAAAACAGAAACTTTGCTAAATAAAAATACAGAAAATACAGAAATATGTCACAAAATAATTTACAAAAATTAGGAATAGAAATTACAAAACAAGCTTCACGTTCTTTCGTTTTGGCGCTCACCGCATCAGTTGCATTTGCGGGAATTGCTACTACAACGATTGTTTCAGTATACAAGTGTCCTGTGGATCGGTACATAAATCAAACTTTTGAAAAACAAGTTTGGGAAGAATGTTGGATTTCTGATGGATTATCAAAAAGTGATTTGAAGATAAAGTTGGATAATCTGAGCAAAGAGCTGCAAGCTAACGGTGGTTTAAAATACAATAATGGAATATTGACCTTTCCAGACGGCAAATCCATTGACTTGAATACACAAATTGGGGATCTTAAAATTGGAGATTTGAAATTGAGTAATGACAAAATTGAAATTGTGAAAACTGGAGCTAACACCACAGAACGAGAACTTTCTACAATTACGCTTAATGATCTTCAGGATTATGTGTTGAACAAGACCAAAGGCTCTACAATTCCACAATACTTACGATTGGATGGTAATCAACTCTTTATTTCGGATGCTGATCCAGTTAATTTGCCACTACCAACCACAACTGTAGTTAATAATATTACGAATCAAACTGTAGTTCAATCACAGGCTTCATCTGCCATTTCAAGCACATTAACTAATAGTTCAGTTTCATCATCAGCAATTTCGACTATTCAAAGTTCTTCATTGACCTCTACTTCATCCAATACTGGAACTAATTTGACTATTATATCAGGAGGTGGTACGGCAATTTCTACTTCGTCTTTGGCTGCCCAATCATCTGTAATCACAGGCGTTGGCAATTTTTCTGGGTTTACGAACAATGGATCGTTTACACAAAGTGGTCCAGCCACATTTAATGGTGATACCTCACAAACTGGAAATGTCACGAATTCAGGTGACTTGATTCAAAACGGAACTACGACTTTGAATGGTGCTGTAAACACAACTGGACCTAATAATTTTGGGGGAAATACGACAGTTAATAATATTACTGCCACAGGTAATTCTACCTTTAACGGAATCAACAATAATGGCACTTTGAACCAGAATGGTAATGTAACAACTACTGGAAACACTGTCAACAATGGATCATTATATAATAATGGTAACACTATTTTGAACGGCAATTTGAACACTAATGGAAATACTAACACTTCAGGTACCACAACTACTAATGGTTTGGTGAATACTGGAAATA
>JAYTWQ010000059.1:0-1829 GCA_043743355.1 bacterium
CCAAATATTTTGCCAACTCATTTGCATATTTTGAAACTACGACTTGTTCAGCAATTTTGGTTGCTCCAACTTCGAATTCTGTAAAAATAATTTTGTTTATATTTGCTATGTTCAAAACTATTTGATCTATTATTTCTGATGCTCCTTTATCGCCTTTGATTCCAACCACCCAATTGAATTTTTGGTTGGGATAATATCTACCAACTGAGCCTGCAAAGGCTTGCATTTTTTGAGGATTGTGTGCACCATCTAATATCAAAAGATTTTTATTTGGCAAATCGTAGAATTGGAATCTACCTTTGAAAGTTGTCATTTTGAGTTCATCTTGAACCTTTGTCCAGTCAATATCCCATTCATCTCTTTCTGCAATAATTTCTATTGTTCTTAAAGCCAAAGCACAATTGGAAGCCTGATAATCTCCTATTTGATTGAGTTGAAAGGAATGACACTCAAGTTCACAATCGTTATAATTAAAAGTTAAAAAAGGTCTATTTGTGACTGAATTAATTTTGATATTAGGTGATTCAAAGTCCAATTCAGAAAAAACAAATTCCAAATCTACATTTTGAGCATCGGCATTACTTTGAAATACACTATTTATATTTGTTGTTTGAGAGAGTGCAACCGCCAAATTACCTCTTTGAATTATTCCAGCTTTTTGATCAGCGATTAATTCCAAAGTATTTCCCAAAAAACGTTCATGATCCAGACCAATTGTATTCAAAACACAAATTTTAGTTGAATTAGGTACATTTGTTCCATCTAACCTACCGCCCAAGCCAACCTCTATTACAGCATAATCAACTTTCTCTTTCCAAAATGACCAAAACGTAAGACCAGTCAAAATTTCAAAGGTACTCAAAGTCTGCCCTGTTCCTTTCTCTGTTTGAATTAGAATCTCATAGATTTCGTTAAAGTATTCTACAAACTTTTGATCCGAAAGACATTCGTTATTGATTTGTATTCTTTCCTGGAACTTTTCGATATATGGTGAAACTGTCATACCAACCTTAAAACCTTGAGATATCAAAATATGTGAAATAAAATTGCAAGTAGAGCCTTTTCCGCTGGTACCTGCTATATGAATTACTTTTATCTTTTGTTGCGGATTATTAAGATTGTCAAAAAACTTTAAATACAATTGGCTGACCGCCCTATCTGCATATCTTTTTATTATCCTATCTCTTACAATTCTAGTATATACAAAGTCTTTTATTTCTTCAACAGTGCTAAAAATCATAAGACTAAACCTCTTTGCTCACCGAATTAATATCAAACACAATAGCGTCGTCTTGACTAGCCATTCCAATGTCAGAAGTTGGTAATACCATTAGTTTTCGACTATTTGGTTCGCCTACACTGGTTGTCTCTAGACCTTTGACATCTGATAGAATTTGGTGAACTTGCATTCGTTCATAACCTGTCATGTTCAGTATAATAATTGTTTTGCCTTTGCCGATCACTTCCACTTCTGCCAAAGTTGGAATGCTAATACTAATTATTTTTTCACGATTCTTCCTATAATTTCCAACATCAAGAAAAAAATGTGTTCTGTCATTCGGATATTTAACATGAACCAGAACGCGAATAATATGTTGAACGGCTTTGATTATCTCACCATTATTTTCGAGCAAAATATTATTATCAGCTGCATTCAGAACAATTCGCCATTGATTATTTTCTTTGGTGTAATTCAAAGATTCGATCTTGGTAATTGAATCCAACAACAAGTGCAGTAATGAATCAATATATGTTTGAATTTCTGGCTCTATGTTTTGGAACGACATAATGTCATAAGTAAAATTTTTTTATATTGTATTGTCAATAAC
>JAYTWQ010000060.1:0-6172 GCA_043743355.1 bacterium
GACTAGTTTTGGTAGTGCGTCAAAGTATTTCAAGAGTGTGTTGTCATTGGTGATTTTAGTTGGGAGTGTTTCGGGTGGAATGATTAGTATGAAGGTGGAAGCAGTTGGTGTTCAAGGGTGGAGGATAACTTATAAAGAAACCAGAGCCAATCATGCTGATTATTGTGGAGATGACAGAAGTGGTAATTTAAGTTATATAGAACTTGGTAAGGATGTAGGTGTATTTGAAGATAAGGATCAAACAATGGCTAAGTGTGTTTATGCTTCATTAGGAAATAATGGTGGTAACGAGGCTATAATTGGTGCTTTTACAAATTGTGAACTTGTTTATGGATATCAACTTGCAGGTGAGAAAAATAGAGAGTTGTTTTGTACTGGTGAAGCTACCAGATTTAAGGCAGGTTTTGAACCTAGAGATAACACTATCAAACCATTAAGTCAAATTGATAAGTCACAGATATCTGGAAGTAAAATGCCTATTAGTCATATTAAATTATCGAGATCTGAGTGTAATGTTGAGCCAAATGTCTCTGGAACAAAAATTGATTGTAAAATTCAGGAAGCTCAAAAAACTACTGGATATACCTGTAACTTGTATGTAGGACTAGAGTTTCTTTATTGTGATAATTCAAATACTGCAAAAACAGAGGACGGAAAAGATCACATTTTAATTTATGGTAAATATAAAAACGAGGATGTAACCTGTGATGTGGAATTGATTAAAGCTGAAGATGCAGGAGCTACTGGCTATGTACCAGATAAAATAATAGCTTGTGAAAGCGGAAAAGCCCGTAAAGAGGCAACTTTAACTGATGATCCTAATATAACAAAAAACTGTATTGCTATAAGGAATTCAAAAACTGGTACTGGCTTAAACGGTGATATTTTGTGCAGAAATGATACTGATAAAATAAATTTTTCTGATAATACAGACTATCCATATATAAAAGGTCCCTACAACTCTCTCTTTATTTTTAAAAGTCCAGATAATAAGGTACAAACTTTAGATGAAATAAACTTAAAAAAAATATGTAAAAATGATGGAGTTGTTGAAAAAGACATTGCCGCGACAGATGGTGCTGGAACTGAATCTGCAACTGGAAAACTTATATGTACTGCTATTACTCAAGCACAATTTTTTAAAACTGTTGATGATGAGGCAAAAAAAGGAACTGAAGGTGTAACTTCTGGGAAAGTAAATACTGGGGCAGCAAGCCCTAAGATAGTCGCTTCGAATAATGGGGTAACTCCAGATTCTAATATCGCCAAAGGCGCCCTAGGCGGACTCTTCTCAATCTTATACAAAGTTGTACTTGTTATCCTCCTGATTGTTTTGATATTGATTGAGTATATTCAGATGATTATATTGACCATTATGGCGTATATTATCTCTGCCTTGCTCGACCTGTCTCCATCTGCTCCGATCCTTACTAGCATTGGATTGCCGCTGTGGCAGATATTTGCCAACCTTGCGAACTTTTTGGTCATTGGATTCATGGTCTATGTCGGCGCAGCGACGATGATTGGATTGATGAAAACTGAGGCTGCGGGTCAGAACCTAGTCAAGATTTCGGTTCTGGCATTGTTATTGAACACAACATATTTCTTTTTGAATTTTGTAATATCGACTGTCGATGGCTTTGCCAAATTGCTGGTGGCTGTGTTCGTCGGCAATGGTGGGTTGTTTGGCTTGTTTACTGGAATGTTCGGGCTATTCTCTAGGGTGTCGGTACTTCGAGATGGTAAAGGTGCAATTGATGTGAGTAGTCCTATTGCTGGAGCGGGTGACCTTTTTAATACAGTTGGGACCGCAATTGGTACAGCAACCAAACAATTCTCCGCCAATGACAACGGTGCAGCACTTACATTTACATTCCTAGGTGAGGCTCTGGTCGTGATTAGTTTCTTTATTATACTTTTGATCTTCAAAGACACTTTTGTGCTTGTGTTTGCTCGGGTTACGATTTTGCTTCTACTTCTAATTACTTCTCCTGTCTGGGTCGTGGCGTTCTTTCTCAAGGATATATTCAAGTCGTCTCAGATCTCGGCTTCACTATCAAAGCTACCGTCTCAGTTGTTCGGGACGATTGTATTCAACTTTGCTATGGTATTAGGGGTTATTATCACAGTTCTAATCACTGGTAAGGCTCAAGAGGGTTTCAAGGGATATATACTCGATGTTGGAAATGCTGGCGGGGTTGTTAATAATACTGGTGCAAATAGTGCGAACTTTCTCAGTCCTAATGGTGCGTCGCTGATTATTGCTGGTGTAGTTCCTGTATTCCTAGGTGTAGCTGTACTGTACTTTATCAACCAAGCCTTCAAGAACTTGTTCCCATTATTAGATCAGATTGGAACCGCAGTGGGCAATGGAGCAACGGATTTTGCCAAGGGAATAATCTCAGGTGATGTCAAGGGAGGGATAACCAAGTTCGCAAAGGGTGCAACAACTCTAGCAACTGGAGGCGGACAATTGGAGAATATTGCGACAATGGCACCAAAGTTGGCTGTTAAGGGCGGAGTTATGGGACTGGGCGGTTTGGCTGGAATAGGCGATCTTGCCACAGGTGGAAAGTTAGGACTTAGTCAAAAGCTTGCCAACGTGGAAGATCGATTCATCAAGCCTACAATTTATAACCCGACAGAAAATCTTGCTGGATACTTTGGTGATAGGATCGGTGAGAACTCTAATGAGAACAAAAATGCAAGAAGTATAACTGAACAGCTTCGAAAGCAAAAAATGGAAACTAGAGATCAGCGAAACAGAAGAACTGTTGCCGAATACATGGATGAGCATAATACCGCTGATGGTTTCCTTGGTGGTAGAAGAGGTTTGGTCAGCGGTGCAAACGAAAAGGCAAGGGCTGATACCACTGAAAAGCGCCTTAATGCAAACAAAAAAACTATAGAGTTGGAAGGACGGGAGGCTTATTTGAATTCTGGAAGTGGTCAACGAGACATGCTTGCGGTCACTGAATTGGAGCAATTAGCTAATGATCGAGAAGGGAGAGCAAATGCAACCCAAAGTTCAGTTGAAGAACGAGGCAAAGAGAATTATTACAACTCTACTCAAGGTCAAGACGCTCTAAAGTCACGTAATTTGGCTGAGAATCAACTAGAGCAGCTCAAGACAATTGCGGATAACCTCAAGTCTGGACAAGAATCAAACAATAAAGCAGATTTTTATAATGATAGAAATAATAGAGGTTTATTGCGAAAAGCAACTCAATCCACAATTGAGACTGAATTAAGTAAAGAAATTGATCAAGCTCAAATTGATACTAAAAAAGCAAATGTAGAGGCCACTGTTTATAGGGCGAATCGAACATCACTTACAGACACTTATAATCAACTTGGTGATTTGAAATACAGCTCAGGTGGTTTGAGTGATGCACAAGATATATTGAAAAGACAAAAAACAAAAGTCGTCGGAGCTTATCAAACTAAACTTAATGAAGAAAGTTACGCAAAACAAAGAAAGGAAGAAGATGATAAAAAGAAACAGCGTGAAGAAACTCTTGTGCTTGGAAGAACTGCACAGGCTGGTGTTGCTTCAGGGGTAATTACTACTCCAACTGACAAACAAAAGAGAAATATTAAAGATTATGAAGATGCAGTTAAAAATTGGAAACAGACTGAGTTTGGGCTTTTGAAACAAAGACAAGAAATATTATTTCCGCCTAATGGAGCTGTGGTCGACCCTTCAATGGTCACTTATATAAATGTTGCTATTAATGAACATAATGCAGATCACCCTAGGTTGATACCTTAATCTAATACGAAACACAAATGTCCCAAAAAACAAAAATAATCCAAAATATAATTATAATCTTTTTCGCCGTTCTAATCGTAGCCGTCTTCGTGATGTTGGTCAGTTCTGGCGGGGCGGAGTAGAGGTTTTTGACAAGTCTTAAATTATTTGACAAATGAAAAAAACTGTGATAGATTAGTATAGAAAGTCATTACGACTTTGATTTTACAGCCAACTTATTTCTTTAGAAGGATCAAACAATGTCTAGTAATATCGATGTACAAGTTACGGTTGATGATAAGTACGTTATTGTTACAGCAACTAATTTGTTAACAGGAGATCAAGCAACTCGCCGTGAATCTTATAATTCAATTGATAGTAATTCACTATTTAGTCTTGACAAAGCGAAAGCAACTGCAACAAAATATGCTATTGAAGCTGTAATAGTAAAAGTTAATGCCAATACTCAGTTATCTGATTTTGATCAAGGAAAAACTACTAATGTAAATATAAATTATAAAGGATTCTTCCCTAATGAAGCTTATAATGCACTTACAAAAGAAGAAAAACAAGATTGGAGCCTTTGGTTGCATACTGCAAGTCCTGAAGCACAAAATGAATTAGTTAAAATTCTTCATTCTATGTGGGAAACCTTCAATAACCGTACAATCGAAATTGCACCAAAGCATAAAGCAGCTCAGCCCAAAAAACCTAGTACTCAGTCAAACACCAACACTTCTTCTTCAACCAGACCAAAATATCAATCACCCACACCTGTCCCGACAAAAGCTGCAACAACAGCACCTCGAAAACCTCAGCTGCAAAAACCAATTCAGTCTCAACCTAAATCTAATTCATTAGGATGGTTGACAAGTGCAATCTCAGTGGTTTTGTACGGAATTGGTTTTGTGGCTTCTATGGCTACTTGGATTGGTTTCTTGAATTATCTGTTCTTTGGTACGATTGCTTTGGTAATTGTAATAGTCGTTGTTCAAGCTATTGACAATTGAATTCTAACAAAAAGATTAAGTTGGTCGAAAATGATTAGTTATTTGCTTTCATAAAATTTGAGATAGACCTAGCGTTTGTCTCTTTTTTCTTGGGTTGATTTTGATAATAGCAAACAACCTTATGACTACCAAAATTTTAATTAAAAATAATATTTCTACAATTGATCTAAATTCGAATATAGAGTCATCTATTAACGATCTCCTTGTCAAAAATGAAGAATGGTCAGTCAGTGACGCAATTTTGTATTTGTTAAAATTAGGAACAATTGAAAATCACAAAAAAAATAATTCTAAAAATATAGAAATAGATTACTCAGACTTTATATCTTCCAAAGCAGAATTAGCAATGTTCTTCAAAGATTCTGTAGACGACGAAAGTATTGTTTTGGATTGGTCAAAAGTCAAAAAGTTCCAATAATATGCCGTATTCAATTGTATGCGTGAAAGCGCCATTTGTTGATGATTTTACAAAATCAAAATTCAGACCCTGTATTTATTTGGGTGACTCTTCCAAAAAGCATAATACTGGAGTCATTTGTTTTATTACCAGTAACATATCTGAAGTTGAAAATTACGATATTGAAATTAAGAATTTTAAAGATTATAACCTGATTAAACAAGTATAATAAAGGTTTCAAAGTTATTTACTATTGAGAAAGATGAGATTGGATTTGTTATTTTATGCACATAAAGTTTTGACAATTCAGGTTTGTTCAACAATATTTTGAATGTGGAATTTTTGAACAAAATAAATCTGTTTTTGGATTGGTGCAAAGTCCAAATTAGGCTCAATCATCGAAGCAATAATCCTCCTTCCGTATCTGAAGGACAGATTTGGTGGGTTCATTTTGGGCAGAACTTAGGATCTGAGATATATGGCAAAGGTGATCAATTTACAAGACCTGTTATTATTCTTAAGAAGTTCTCAAAGTTTACTTTTTTGGTCGTTCCATGTTCAACTAAAATTAAAGAAGGTTCTTGGTATCAATCTTTCTATCATCAAAATAAAGAAATGAACGCTATTTTATTCCAATGTAAGACTATAGATTATCTTAGACTGATAAATAAAGTTGGAGATTTGGACAAAAATGATTATGAAAAAATAAAAACAAAATTTATTAAACTTATTCAATAAATATGCCCCTCGATTAAAAGGGGTGTTGCGGGTATTCCCGAATAGGTATTAATTATAAATAACAATTTTAGCTTTGTCAAATACTTGAACATTATGTCGCTTAACCAGAACTATAACCCAAAGGAATTCGAAACTAAAATTTATTCGCAGTGGATGGATGCAGGAATCGGTGAAGTTTACACTAAAAAATCCCCCTATCTAGGGGGTGGCAGCGAAGCTGACGAGGGTAGTTTGGGTGTGGAAAGTGGGAGGATTCCCGATCAAGCCAGGAATGAC
>JAYTWQ010000061.1:0-4047 GCA_043743355.1 bacterium
GAGAGATTTGTTAAATTAACCTAAAAGTTTTAGAAATAAGAACCAGTAAGAATTTGAGAGAGGATTGTTACAATTGTAACGGCAGTCAATGCAACAGCCAAACCAATTGCTGCTTGGGTAAGAATCCTACTTCCTTGTTCAGCACCTTTAGGATCTGTAGGATTAAGATACATATATCCACCATAAATTATTACAATTACTGCAATCCCAACTGAGATATAACTAAGGAATCTTGCAATACTAATTATAAGTGAAACAATTGCAGGTGCAGAAGTTGGAGCAGTCGAAGTGATAGGACACGGACCGCTACAAAGTTGTTGTGCTGAAGGAACTCTTGCACCAACAGTGGTTGTAGTTGTAGTAGGTGTTGAACCACCAGAACAAGTAGTTGGAGCTGTTTGAGTTTCAGTTCCAGGACAGTTACCAGTCGCGCTCACGCCAATAGTACATGTCATAGCAACTCCTAAAACTAGGAATAGAGATGCTGCGCTAATAATTTTGATTAATTTTGAGAACATATAAAAATATATAAGAATAATAATTTGTATTTTATGATACATATAAATTTTATCATACTTTTTTTGCAAAGTCAAATAACATTGTCAAAATTGACATAAAACACGACATTCCTCACTATAAAACTAACGCAAATCTTAGTCCAACTATATGATCAAATTCAACCTTTTGAGCCTTTCAGTAATTTTGTTTCTTTCATTACTAACAGTCAGCAATAATTTTTTTATTTTTCCAAAAAGTGTACAAGTGGATGCAATTCCAGAATCTAGCTCATCCACAAATTCCAATAATCCAGTAGCGGTAATCACGGTATTACCAATGTTATCATCGGTGTCTCCATCTTCAAAATCCAGCAGTTCAAATAATAGCTCCAAAAGTTCATTATCTACATCGACGGTCAAAAGCAGTTCGATTGTTTCATCCAGCTCAAAGTCTTCAAACTCAACTACAAAAAGTGCAATTTCCTCTTCAGGTACTTCATCGACCAAAAGTTCAAGTTCAAGTTCAAGTTCAATTGTCGCAAGTTCAAAAACACCTTCAAACAATTCATCTCAAAATTCTAGCTTATTAATTGCAGGTTCAAAAGTCAGCTCATCATCTAAAAATTCTTCAAATTTAATTAATGTTTCATCGGTTCCAGCAATCAAAATTACAGAAGTTGGATTTACTAGATTTGTACCAACCAGCACGCCCAATTACAAAGCGGAAAAATGTGATGTTGGAATCAATAGCTGCAATAAGTTTAAATGGATAGAAATTTACAACCCAAATAATTATGCAATAAATCTTAAAAATTACAAAATTGACTTTAATGGTTTAAAAAATGCAAATAAGATTGAAAGTCTTGAAATTAACTCTAAAGACTTTGGATATATAGTTGACACTGACAATTTTTTGAATTTGACAAACAAAGTAGTATTAAAAAACACAGGAACATTAGATTATTCTGACGAAATTAACCTTGAAATTGTTGATCAGAATAATACACTTATAAATGATTTTGTTGTAAATAATATTTCTAAAAAAGTTGACCAAAGTAAATTAAAATTTAAGACAAGTTTCTTTCGATGCGTAGATTCATCCCAGAACCAAAATTATACTTTGACAGAGATTAATTCCAATAATAAAATTACTACTAATACTTTAGGTTACGAATTCTACGGAACTCCTGGGAAAGATGATGACAGCTGCAAACCTCAGATTAATGCGAATCAAACAGTAATCACAGCCACTCCAACCATAACAAAAATAACTACAACCCCAACAGTTGATCCAATTATTCCAAAAATTGAACTAAAAGCGCAATTCAAAGCAACTCAAACAATTGCCGAACCGATCAAAACTGTTGTAACAGAACCTATGAAAATCCCTGAAGGAATTAAAGAGACTATTACTTCAAGAGTCAAAATTAATATCCCAGAAATGGTCCCTACTCAAGCTTTAGTCTCACAAATAATTCCAACCAACCAACTTCCAAAAGTTGTTGTACCTAATATCCAGTTTTCTGAGGTTAAATCTGAATTTAAGGCAGTAGAAAATACAGAAGTCAAAGAAGCAATTGCCGAAATCAAACCAATTGAAAACAAATTATTAAAATACTATTCAAAAGCTAAAATAGTAGAAACTAAAGCTGTAGAAAACCATACAATTCAGAACTTAAACAAAAACATTGCAATGTCAATAATCCAGAGTAAAGTGAAAAGTGTCGCAAATATAGAACAGAAAGTCACACCAATAACCAAAAAAGTGTTTTTACCTGCAGAGTTGAATAACCCAGAAACAGTCAAGGTTCTCGAAATTGATTATCAGCCAGCTCAATCTCAATGGAATTTTTTGAGTTTGATCGCCGTTGTATATGTTTTTTCCAAATCGTACAGTGAGTTCAAGAACAAAATTAGTTTGAGTATTTTGAGACTTTGATTCCGAAAATAAATTATATTTGACACTAACAAGCTTTTGAGCTATGATGAAATCCATGGCAAATAATTCCTTATTGATCCAGATTAGAGATCTAAACAAAAACTACGGCGACAAAGTGATATTCAAAGATGCAGGCGTCAGTATAGTTGAAAAACAAAAAATTGGAGTTATCGGTCGAAACGGCGCTGGAAAATCAACTTTGTTCAAGATGATAATGGGCATCGAAGAGCCTGATACAGGTGAGATTCAACATTTGCCAGAATTGCAACTTGGCTATATTCCACAAGTTGACCCGTTCGAACCAGAAGAAATTGTATTAGAGTTCCTCGAGCGATATACCCACAAACCAGAATGGGAATGTGCGAAAGTAGCGGGACAGTTCCAACTCAAAGGTGAATTATTACAAAAAAAAATTGGAGCTTTGTCTGGAGGTTTCCAGATGCGTGTCAAGCTAGCTGCAACACTTTTGTTTGAGCCTAATCTTCTACTTCTTGATGAACCTACCAACTACCTTGACCTTTCAACATTAATTCTCCTAGAGCAATTCCTGAAGAACTTTCGAGGTGGATTCTTGTGTATTACTCACGACAGAGAGTTTCTCAAAAAAACCTGTACATCGACAATGGAGGTTGAATATGGTCAAATTATACTACACCCAGAACCGCTTGAAGATTATCTCGAATACAAAGAAGAAAAAGTTGCACTTGCGGCTAATGTCAACAAGAATATTGAACTCAAACAAAAACAATTACAGACTTTTGTGGATCGGTTTGGAGCAAAGGCATCTATGGCAAAATCCGCACAATCCAAAGCAAAAATGATTGACAGATTAGAAGGTTCAAAAATCGGAATTAATCATGCATTGAGTACTGTCAAAATGCACATTCCAGCAATTACTCTACGAACTGGAATCGGTCTAAGCCTGGAACATTTGTCAATAGGATACCCAGATAAGGTAATTGCCACTGGGATTAATCTACATCTCGACAAAGGCAAAAAAGTTGCAATATTGGGAGATAATGGACAAGGAAAATCAACATTACTCAAAACTATTGTAGGTAATCTGGAACCAGTCAAAGGAACATGCAAATGGACTAATAGCCTCAAAGTTGCGTATTATGCACAGCATGTCAACACTTCGTTAGATCTTGAGTTAACGGTCGAAACGTACTTGAAAGAAACTGCTAGCAACGAAGTCAAAGACGATGAAATATTTCGAATGATGAACAACTTTTTGTTCAAAAAAAATGATTCTCAAAAGCAAATTAAAGTTCTCTCAGGCGGCGAAAAAGCAAGATTGTGCCTGGCTGGAATGTTCTTGACCAAATCTGATGTACTACTACTCGACGAGCCAACTAACCATCTTGACTTTGAAACGGTAGAAGCGATGGGCGAAGCGCTTAACAAATTCAATGGAACTGTGATTGTTATCAGTCACGACCGAACGTTTGTCAATTTGATTGCTAACGAAATCTGGGAAGTAGCGAATGGTGAAGTCAAACGAGTCCTTGGAACCTACGAAGATTATGTTTGGAACAAGGAACAACAAGCAGAAGCTCAAGCCAAACTAGACAATAAACCTGACGACAAATATAGCAATGAAAAACCTGG